>DAOUGF010000233.1:0-6945 GCA_034429295.1 Chloroflexaceae bacterium | reverse complement strand
GCCTACATGGCCCCCGGCTCGCGCAGCGAGGCGGTGATAAAGGGCGGCAAGAACTACTTCCATATGCTGCTGCTGGCCAAGAATGAGGTCGGCTATCGCAACTTGGTGAAGCTCACCACCAGGGCGCACCTCGACGGCATGGGCCGCGGCGTCTTCGCCCGCCCACGCATCGACCGCGAACTGCTTGAGCAGTACCACGAGGGCCTCATCGCCACCTCCTCCTGCATCGCCGGCGAGGTGATCCAGTCGCTCACCGCCCAGCAGCGCAAGCAGGCGGTTGAGGCGGCGGCCTACTACCGCGACCTGTTCGGCCCCGAGAACTACTACCTCGAGCTGCAGCTCCACGAGAACACTCCCGAGCTGGAAGGCATCAACGACGAGCTGGTGCGGATCTCGGGCGAGCTCGGCATCCCGATGGTCGTCACCAACGACACCCACTTCGTGCGCCGGGAAGACCTGAAGACGCAGCACATGGTCATGGCGATGGGCATGAACCTCACTTACAAGGAGTTCTGTGCCAAAGATTTCGCCATGGACGAGAGCTACCACATCATGTCCGGCGAGGAGATGTGGGAGAAGTTCAAGCGTTACGGCACAGCGCCGCTGGAGAATACGCGGCGCATCGCCGAGATGTGCAACCTCAAGCTCGAGTTCGGGCGCGTGCAGCTGCCGCAGTTCGACCTGCCGGAGGGCCACGACGCCGCCTCGTACCTCAAGCTAGTGTGCGAGGAGGGGCTGATGCGGCGCTTCAACGGCAATCCGCCGCCCCACTACATCGCCCGCCTCGAGGATGAGCTGGACGTGATCAACGCCACCGGCTTCCCCGACTACATGCTGATCGTCTGGGACTATGTGAAGTACGCCCGCTCCCGCGGCATCCCCTGCCTCCCCCGCGGCTCGGCCGGTGCCTCGCTGGTGCTCTATTGCCTCGGCATCACCGATGTGGACCCGGTGAAGAATAAGCTGCTCTTCGAGCGCTTCCTCTCCCGCGAGCGCCTTGAGATGCCTGATATCGACACCGACTTCGCCGACTCGCGCCGCGGCGAGATCCTCGACTATATCGCCAGCAAGTACGGCCGCGAGAATGTGGCCCAGATCATCACCTACGGCACCCTGGGCGCCAAGGCGGCCCTGCGGGATATCGGCCGGGTGATGGACATCCCGCTCAGCGAGGTGGACCGCGTGGCCAAGCTGATCCCGAGCCTGCCGGTGGGCACGACGATCAGCCAGGCGTTGGAGCGGGTGCCGGAGCTGAAGCAGATCTACGATACGCAGCCGCACCTGCGGGAGATGATCGACTGGGCCAAGAAGGTCGAGGGCCGCATGCGCTCGGTGGGCACCCACGCCTGCGGCGTGGTGGTGAGCCGCACGCCGCTCGAGGAGCTGGTGCCGCTGCAGCGAACCACCAAGGACGAGAACGCCGTGATGGCGGCCTTCGAGGGGCCGACGCTGGCGAAGATGGGCCTGCTGAAGATGGATATCCTCGGCCTCACCAACCTCTCGGTGGTGGCCGAGGCCCTGAAGTAAATCGAGCAGACCACCGGCAAGCCCCTGGCGCTCGAGGACATCCCCACCGACGACCCGAAGGTATTCGAGAGCCTGGGCCGCGGCGAGACGAAGAACGTCTTCCAGCTTGAGTCGGCGGGCATGACGCGCTACCTGATGCAGCTGAAGCCCACGCGGGTGGAGGATCTGTACGCGATGGTGGCGCTCTACCGCCCCGGCCCGTTGGAGCAGATCCCCGTCTACATCGCCAACAAGAACAACCCGCAGGGCATCAAGTACCTGCACCCGATTTTGAAGCCGATCCTGGAGGACACCTACGGCGTGATCGTCTACCAGGAGCAGATCATGCAGCTGCTCCAGACGGTGGCCGACTACACGCTCGGGCAAGCCTACATTGTGATCAAGGCGATCAGCAAGAAGAACCGCGAGCTGATGGCGGAGAACGAGGCGATCTTCAAGGCGGGCTGCCTGAAGAAGGGCATCAGCGCCGAGATCGCCGACCAGCTCTGGGAGCTGATCCTGCCCTTCGCCGGCTACTCCTTCAACCGGCCCCACGCCACCCTCTACGGCCTGCTCAGCTACCAGACGAGCTGGCTGAAGGTGAACTACCCGGTGGAGTATATGGCCGCGGTGCTCACCGGCGCCGGCGGCGTGATCGAGGATGTGGCCAAGGGCGCCATGGAGGCGCGGCGCCTCGGCGTGGCGGTGCTCGGCCCCGATGTGAATCGCTCGTTCAAGGGCTTCGAGATCGAGGCGCTAGGCACCACGCCCCTGCCGGCCGGCGTGAAGTACGACCGGGCCAT
This sequence comes from Chloroflexaceae bacterium, assembly GCA_034429295.1. GTDB lineage: Bacteria > Chloroflexota > Chloroflexia > Chloroflexales > Chloroflexaceae > OHK40. Next base: position 4,636 of record DAOUGF010000233.1, on the reverse strand, counting down.
CCGCTTCGGCATGGCCGCGATCAAGAATGTGGGCGAGGGGCCGGTCGAGGCGATCATCAAGGAGCGCCAGGAGGGCGGGCCGTTCCTCTCCCTCGAAGATCTCTGCGCCCGGGTGGACCGCCACGCGATCAACAAGCGGGTGCTGGAGAGCCTGATCAAGGCCGGCGCGCTCGACAGTCTGCCCGGCACGCGGCGGCAGAAGCTCGCCATCCTCGACCAGGCGCTCAGCGCCGGCGCCGAGGCCCAGAAGGCCCGCGAGATCGGACAGGCCAGCCTCTTCGATATGTTCGGCGAGAGCACAGGGGGCGCCGCCCTGAACGTGGCCCGCATCCCGATGCCGGTCATCCCCGAGACGCCCGCCGATAAAAAGGAGGAGCTGCTCTGGGAGAAGGAGCTGCTTGGCCTGAATGTCTCTGAGGACCCGGTGGCCAAGGCCCTCGAGGGGATCGACCTCACGGGCACCAGCAGCCTGAGCGACATTACCGAGGAGAGCGTCGGCAGCACAATGACCTTCGTCGGCGTGGTGAACGGGGTACGCCGCATCACCACCAAGAAGGGCGACCCGATGCTGGTGGCGAACCTCGAGGATCTCACCGGCACGATCGAGATGGTGGTCTTCCCGAAGACGCTGCAGAAGTGCGGCGATCTGCTGCGGGACGACGCCACGGTGAAGGTCACCGCGAAGGTGGACAATCGCCGCGACGCCACGCAGCTGGTGGTGGAGGCCGTCGAGGCCGTCGAGCCGTCGAGCGAGCCACAGCCGGCAGCGCTGGCAAGCGAGATGGATCTGGAGGGGATGGAGGAGCTGGCGCCGGAGGAAGAGCGAGCCAGCGGGCCAGCGGGCCAGCGGGCAGAATCCCCGAAGGCACAGCCGGCGTCCAGCGCGCCGAGCGCCCCGCTCCCGCCAGCGGCGCCCGTGACGGTGATCCGGGCGCGGCAGCAGGTGAAGGTGGCATCGAATGGTGGAGGCAATGGAAAGGGGGTAGCGATGAGCAGCACAGCGTCGAGCGGCTCACAGGCCAGCGAGCCGGCGCCGGCCCCCGGACGGACGCTGCGGCTCTACCTGCCCCGCACCGGCGACGACGAGGCCGACGTGCTGCAGATGCAGCATGTCTACAGCGTGCTACGGGAGAGCAACGGCCCGGACCAGGTGACGCTCTACCTGCCGAACGGCGTGGGCACGGTGGTGCTCCAGTCGCAGCACACCGTCACCATGTCGCCAGAGTTGCTCGACGGCCTGCGGCAGGTGCTGGGGCCTGAGCGGGTGGTGGCCGAGTAAGGGCGGCCACAGCGGGCTGATGATGGAGGGCGGCCGGAAGTGGCCGCCCTATTCGATCTCCTCGAGCCTGAAGTTATCGAAGCGCGCCCGCATACCGTCGGCGTCGGCGCCTTGGACGATGACGCCAGCCATGCCGTCAAAGCTGAGATCGGGGGGAATCGGCAATGGCGGGAGCTCCTGGCCGTCGATGACCAAGGGCCGGTCGTTGATGCTGAGAGTAAGGGTCTGGTCACGAACCTCGATGCGAAGCTTATTGGTGGCGTTGAGGCCGGGGTTGACCGTAGAGACTGGCACGGGCGGGATGAGCTCGCCGCCGCCGGGGCCGCTGCGGAAGAAGCGGATGCCGCCCTCGGGCAGGATCATCAGGGCGAAGAAGTCGAAGGCACCGTCATCGCCGAACATCAGGCCGTAGCCGTTCCCCAGGGCCGTGCCGTTCTCGCCGACCGAGCCCTCCACCATCGTGGCGTCCACCTCGAGCACGAAGTCTCCCTGCACCGCCGATGAGCCGGTGGGCAGCGGCTGCTGCCAGGAGACGACCTGGTGACCGACGAAGAACTCGTAGGCCCCGCCGCGCATCGTGGCGCCGCCCACACTCCAGAGGGCCGTCGCGGGATCATCAAACTGCTCGGCGAGGTCGAGGCGGGTTGGCTGCGCGCCCCCGGGCGCGACCATAGCGAAGCCCTCGAGGTTGTCGAAGCGCACGGTGAGGCCGCCCTGCTCAAAGGTGACCAAACCGAGGGTGAGCTGGCCGACCTCCTGCTTCTCGTCGTTGTAGGTGAGCACTTCCTCGCCGTTGATGTAGCCGGTGATCGATGGGCCATCGGCGACGACCCGCAGGCGGTTGGTTGCGCCGACGCCGGTGCGGATGCGAGGATCGCGGGTCCAGGGCACCAGGGAGGTGTAGGTCCTATTGCTGACGCGGGCGAGGCGATAAAAGCCGGTGGGGCTGATCGAGAAGATGAGGTGCTCGTCGGGGGCGCTCTGGCGGAAGCGGATGCCGAACTCGGCGTTGGGCGGGCCGGCGACCATGGTGGCATCAACCGCCAGATCGAAATCGCGAATGCCACCTCCGCCGAGATAGAGGCCGTAGGTGTCGAAGTTACTGAGCTCGAGGGTCAGCTCGTAGCCGCCGCCCACGATGCGGGTCTGCGAGCGATCCCAGCGGTCGGCGGCCACGCTGAAATCGTCGCTGATCGCGACGGGGCCCGCCGGCGGGGGGGCGAACTTCTGCGGGGCCTCAGGGGGCGGGGCGGCGACAGGGCTGATGAAGAACAGGCGGCTGCGCAGAGTCGGCGTGAGCAGGATCAGGGCGAGCAGGCCGATGCCGGCGCACATCACGAACAGGCTGAGGGCCGTGACGAGGATCAAGAGCAGGCGGCGCCGGCCCCGGGGCTGGCCGTCGGCGGGGAGCGCCGGCTCAGGGGCATAGTTTGAGGGCAGGTAGGCGGGAGCGGCAGGCGGCTCGGCTGGAGCCGGAGGCTCAACAGGGGGCGCCTGCGGGTCGGAGGGTTGCGGCTGCTCCGTGTCAGACATCATAACCTCCCTGCTGGAAGGGTGAGCGGTCAGGGGATAACAGCAGTATACCTCAGGACGAAGCGCACTGCTGGCCTCAGCGTTCCAGCGGGCGCAGCCGGGCCATGGCGTAAGCATCGACATAGGCGCCGAGCCGGAAGGCGTAGCGGCGCAGGGTGCCCTCGATCTCGAAGCCGAACTTCTTGTAGAGGGCGATGGCCGGCCCATTATCGGTGTAGACAGTGAGCTCGACGCGGGTGAGCTGCAGCCAGTTATCGGCCAGGTCGCAGGCGGCGCTCATCAGGGCGGTGCCGACACCCCGCCCTTGCCAGTCGTCGCGGACGGCCATCCCGAGCTCGGCCACATGGCTACGGCGGGCGCGCTGGCTCACGTGCAGGCCGAGGGTGCCGACAACCTCGCCGTCGGGGGTACAGGCGACGAGGGGGTAGCTGCCGGGCTGGGGATTCTCCATGCGGCGGCGGCGAATCTCGGGCGGCTCGAGGGGGATGTTGAGGGTGCCGGCGGCGGCCTTCGGGCCGCTGAAGATGCGCTGAATGGCCTCAACATCGGCGGGCGTGGCTGCGCGGACGGTGTATTCCATCTCCATCGGGGCTCCTTTCTATGGGCGGTCTCGGCGGGTTCGATCTGTCCAGGGTTGATACAAAAGTGAGCGGGAGCTGCCTCCCCGGCGGGGAGGTGGGCAGGCTGCTCACGGCAGCTACCGGGGCTGGTGCCCCGCGCCCGCTTGTTTTGTCGGGGGGCGGACGCGCGCCCCCTGACACCCCCCGCGCCAGAGGCCACGCCCCTGGACCCCAAGTAGGAGGCCAGTGCCGTGCCGCCGCTGATCTGCTACCTCGTCTCATCGACGGGCTTGTGCCGTAGCCCTGCTCGGTACCTCTCGCCCGCTAGTTGCGCCCTGCATGATCCGGCGTGCCAGCGCTCAGCTTTCCGGAACCCGGTGTGAAGAAGCGGGCGGCACAACCGATGCTCGCACACCACCGCGGCCGGAGAGCTGCCGCCTAGCGAGGCGGATGGCTCTGCCCGTCGATGGGTCGGGTACGCCGCCAGCCGATGGCACGGTACGGCCGTCCTGCTTGGGGATGTGCAGAGGGGCGCTGAACGAAGTGGCGCGAAGCGCTTGCACCTTTGCCGGGGGTGCAGGGGGCGGAGCCCTCCTGCAAAGGCGCGCACCGCCCAGGTACTGCCCACCGCACAGGTGAAGCCCGCCTCCGGCGGGGGTGCGGGGGCGGCGGACGCAGTGGCGCGAAGCGCTTGCGCCCCGCAGCGGGCGCCGTCGCCGTGCACCAGTTATACGGCTGTGCTACCCTAAACGCGCTATGCTCGATCACAGCGCCAGCCGGCCCGCCACTGCCCTCAGCCCGCGCCTCGTGCGCGCCGCCAACCTCTGCGGCCTGCTCCTGGCCGCGCTGTTGCTGTTCACGTTTGCCACGAGCCTCGGCGAAGGCGCCGACGACTCGACCCAGTACCGCCAGGCGGCCCTCAACCTGCTGCGCAGCGGCGATCCGTACGCCACAACGCCATCGACGGATTGGGATCTCGCCCCGCCCAACCCGAATCCGCCGCTGCTCGCCTATCTGCTCCTGCCCGCCGCCACGCTACCCCAGCCCACCTTCCGCCTCGTCTGGTTCGTCCTCAATAGCGCTGCCCTCGCCACGCTGCTCGCCCTCTGCCTGCGCGCCGTCGGTGCGCCCCAGCTCACCCGGCTTTGGGGATTGCTCGCGGCAGGCGTGCTCTGCTGGCCCGCCGCCTATCTCTGCCTCTCCATGGGTCAGCTCGGGATCATCCTCGCGCTGCTGGCCGTGCTCAGCTTTGTGCTGGCCGCGG
>DAOUGF010000232.1:0-4553 GCA_034429295.1 Chloroflexaceae bacterium | reverse complement strand
TGCGCCTGGTGGCCGCTCACGACCCGGCGAGTTTCCGCAGGATGCTCGACGACGCCCGCGAGCACTTCGAGCACGACCGCAAGAGCTACTTCCTCGACGCCGTGCTGGAAAAGGTGCCCGCGGGTGCCAGCCTCGCCGACGAGGAGCTACCCAACCTGCTCGAGCAGTTCGACGCCCGCCAGGTGCTCCACGTGGCCTTCGGCACCCTGCTCACCGGCTACGGCCCGCAGATCCGCGCCGTGCTCGCCGCCGACGAGGCCGGCTATCGCGATGGGCTGGAGCGCCACTTCGTCCGCCACCTGGCGCCGTTCGTCAGGGCCGCCCTTTAGGCAGCAATCCGCAATCTCTACTGGCCAAGGGCGTAGGCCACCGCCTGCGGCTGCGTCATCGCCTGGCCTGCGGCCCAAGCGGCGGCCCAGCGGGCAGCGTCGAGGCCGGCCTGCGCCCGCGTGAGCATCTGCTCGTAAAGCGCCCGGTCGAGGGTATAGGCGTACTGCGCCGGCTCACCCGAGCTACGCAGCGCCTCGGCGGCGCCCCAGAGCCGGGCCGCCCGCTCCGGCTGGCGCTGGGCCACGGCGACCCCGCCGAGCCCCTTCAGGCATGAGACTACGTTGCCCGCGTCGCCCAGTTCCACGGCCAGGGTGAGCGCCTCGCCGAAGAGCCGCCGCGCGGCCCCGACATCACCCTCGGCCTGCGCCACCAGCGCCAGGTTGTAGCGGGCCGAGTACTCCGCGATCCGGTCGCCGAGCTCGCGGGCGAGCCCCAGCGCCTGCTCCGCCAGCTCGGCGGCGCGGCGGTACGCGCCCTGGTTCAGCAGGATAGGCGCCCAATAGGTCAGGATCATCGCCGCCGACCAGCGATTGCCGACGGCGAGGGAGCGAGGGACGGCCGCCTCCAGGAAGAGGGCCGCCCGCTCGTGCTGCTGGAGGGCGGCGGCGATCAGGCCGACCATCGCGAGGCTCTCAGCGATGCCCCACTCGTCCCCGACGGCTTCGTAGGCCGCCAGCGCCTGCTCCGCCAGCGGCGCGGCCCGGTCGTAGTCGGCCTGCCCATAGGCGAGCACGCAGATCGTCACCAGAGCGTCGGCCCGCCCTTTGGAGGGCGACGTGTCGGAAAGCCTGGCGAGCGCCGCGTCCATCCAGCGCAGCCCCTCGCGGAAGTGCCCGCGGAGCCAGAGGAAGAGCCAGAGGGCCCGGCCCAAGCCCGCCGCCGTGGCCGCGTCGCCCTCGGCGAGCAGCCAGGCCATCGCCGCGCTCAGGTTCGCGTACTCCAGCTCCAGCCGCTCGATGAGGCGCACCTGCTCGGCGGTGCGCAGCAGCGGCTCGGTGGCCTTAGCCAGCGCCACAAAGTAGGCCGCGTGCCGCCCGCGCGCCGCTGCGGCCTCCTCCTCCCGGTCGCCGAGGCGCTCCAGCGCATACTGGCGCACCGGCTCCAGCAGCCGGTAGCGAGCCCCGCCATCGCCAGCATCGTTGCGTAGCACCAGCGATTGGCTCACCAGACGCCCGAGCAGCCTAAGGCACTGCTCGGGCCTGATCGCGCCCCCGGCGCCAACGGCCTCGGCAGCCTCAAGGGTGAAGCCACCGACAAAGACCGCCAGCCGCTGGAACAGCTCCCGCTCGTCCGCGCTCAGCAGGTTGTAGCTCCAATCGATCGTGGCGCGCATGGTGCGCTGCCGCTCCGGCAGATCCCGCGCCCCGCCCTCGAGGATCGCCAGCGCCTGGTCGAGCCGCTGCAGCAGCGCCGCTGGCGGCAGGAAGGACACCTGCGCCGCCGCCAGCTCGATCGCGAGCGGCAGCCCTTCCAGACGCCGGCAAATCTGCGCCACCGCAGCTTGGGTCGAGGGGCCAAGCGCGAAGGCGTCGCTGGTGCGACGGGCCCGCTCCACGAAGAGCAGCACCGCGTCGGAGCGAGCGATCCCTGCCGGGCTATCGTCCACGGGCAGCGCCAGCCCGCCGATCTCCACCACCCACTCGGCCTGCAGCTGCAGCCGCTCCCGCGAGGTGACGAGCAGCTGCACGCCGGGGGCCTCGCGCACGATCCGCGCAAGCAGGCCAGTGATCTGCTCGGCCTGGCCCAGCCCCAGCAGATGCTCCAGGTTATCCAGGGCGAGCAGCATGCGCCGCGGGGCCAGGAAGGCCAGCAGCGCGTCGGCGGGGAGCGCGCCGGGGGGCAGAGCGCAGCCCACGGCCTCGGCGAGCGCCGAGAGCGCTTGGGAGGCATCGGCCACCGGGGCGAGCGGCACGAAGGCCGCGCCGTCGGCGAAGCTACCGGCGAGGTCGGCGGCCGTCTGCAAGGCCAGCCTGGTCTTGCCCACGCCGCCGGGGCCGAGCAGCGTCACAAGGCGGCGGCGCTCGTCGAGCAACGCGGCCCGCAGGCGCTCCAACTCGGGCCGCCTGCCGATCAGCGGATCGCCCGGCAGCAACAACTCTGGCCGGCTCGCCAATCGAGGCGCGGCGGGGGCGCCCGCCTCAGGTTGGGAGATGGGCGGGCCGAGCTCGCCCCGCGCCAGGCCGATGAAGCGCTCCTGCTCGTCGGCAGGCAGACCCAGCACCTCGGCCAGGCGCCTGGCGATCGAGCGGGACGGGCGCCTGCGGCCGTTCTCGAAGGAGCGGATGGTCTCGGGGGCGCAGCCGGCCGCGTCCGCCAGTCGCTCCTGCGTCAGATCCTGGGCCGTCCGCAGCTGCCGCAGCCACGCGCCGAACTCACGGTTGTTGCTCATAGGGAAGGGCTGCGCTGGCGCTTGGCGCCGACGTGTAACGTCATCTGATCGGGGCGCCGCGGCGCGGGCGGCCCGGTATTGTACCACTTTTGTACCGGCGGATGCCCGGTCCCGCCGCTTCTTCGCGCAGCGTCGCTGTGGTTTCATACGGCGGCGCGACCGTGGTCGCGCCCCGCTGATCGCCTTCTACAGGGAGCCCTACGCCATCATGAAACCCTCTCGCCCCCATCGCACGATCACCGCGCTTCGCGGCGCCTGGACGCGGGCGCTGCTCGCCCTCGGCGCCTGTCTCGCGCTGCTCGGCGGCTCGCTTGCCCTCGCCCAACAGGGCGGCCCCAACACCATCTATCTGCCGCTGATCCGCGGCGGCGGCGGCCAGACTCAGCCTACGCCGAGCCCGACACAGCCCACACCAGGCCCCACCCAGCCCACACCAAGCCCCACTCAGCCCACGCCTGCGCCTGTGCTGAGCGGCGCGCGCTTCTTGGAGCAGCAGATCAAGAACTACAGCGCCGACGTGGCGATCGATGCGGCGGGCGGCATCCATGCCGCCTACGCCCACTTCATCCCAACCGCCGAGAACCCTAGGGCCGTCTACACCTTCTGCACCGCCGGGCCGAGCGCCTGCGGCAGCGCGGCGGCCTGGCAGTCGGTGGCTCTCGGCGAGGATGTGCGCGAGGTGCAACTCGAGCTCACCGCCGACGGTAAGCCGCGCCTGCTCATCCAGAGCTACGAGGAGGGGCGCCCCGACCTCGCCTACTTCTACGCCGAGTGCAACCAGGGCTGCGCCAATGCCGGCGCCTGGGCGAGCGCCCACGTCGTCACCAGCTACAACACCAGCGAGATCGGCGATCAGGACCAGCCGCAGCGCAGCTTCGCCATCGATCCGCAGGGCCGCCCGGCCTTCATCTACAACGACCGCAACTACCAGTACGCCGAGCCCGACCGGTACGGGACCTACTATGCCAGCTGCGCCGCGAACTGCACGCAGAGCGAGAGCTGGGAGATCGATACCAGGCTCACCCGCACCTACACCGGCGACTTCCGCTTCGACTACGAGGTGATGAACTACCCCTCGCTGAGCTTCACCGCCGACGGTAAGCCGCGCTTCGTGGCTCAACTCTTCGCTCTCAACCTCGACGGCACCCCTGCGCCGAACGGCCTCTACTACTTCACCTGCGAGGCCCAATGCGACTGGGCGGTTAACTGGAATCGCATCTATCTGCTGCCCACCGGCGGCGGCTCCTTCCCCCACCCGAGCTGGGACCTGGCGCTGGACGGCGTCGGCAACCCCCGCGTCGCGCTCTTCCTGGGCGACAGCATCACCCCCGATGAGCTCGTCAACCAGCTGCTCTACATCTACTGCTCGACGAACTGCCAGGCCTCGGCTGACAACTGGGACTTCAACAAGGTGCTCGGCGTGCAGGGCATCGGCAAGGCGGCCGACTTGGAGCTCGACGGGCAGGGCCGCCCGCGGATGGCCTGGATCAATAGCACGGGCGACCTTGGCTACGCCTGGTGCAACACCGCCTGCGAGAGTGATGCGCCCGCCTGGCAGCAGCAGGTCGTGGAGACCGAAGAGGAGCTGCGCGAGGCGAACCCGCAGGCGATCCCCTTCCACTGCCGGAACGATATCTGGAGTGGTTACGCCCCCGCCCTCGCCCTCGACCAGGATGGCAACCCGCGCATCGCCTACGACGTGGCCGTTGACGCCGACTGCTACTACGACGACACCCCCGGCGACCCGAGCGACCCGCCGACGCAGCGCTTCGAGGCGATCTGGCGCGGCGTCCACCTGACCTACTTCCCGCGGCCGTAGCCTGAGCGTGGCGGG
>DAOUGF010000231.1:0-9247 GCA_034429295.1 Chloroflexaceae bacterium | reverse complement strand
TGAGCCATCCGCCTCGGCCGGCGGCGGATCTCCAGTTGGGGTGGTGTGCGAGCATCTGTTGTGCCGCCCGCTTCTTCACACCGGGTTCAGGAAAGTTTGGCGTCGGCACGCCGGATCGTGGAGAGCGCAACCAGCGGGCGAAGGCCACCGTGCTTGGCCAAGGCTCAAGCCCGTGCCTGAGATGAGGTAGCAGATCAGCGCTGGCACGGCACTGGCTTCCTGCTTGGGGTCCAGGGGCGAGGCCCTGGCGCGGGGGGTGTCGGGGGGCGCGCGTGCGCCCCCGACAAATCAAGCGGGGTGCGGGGCGCCAGCCCCGCTGATCCTGCGTCGCGACGCGTTGACTCTCGCTCTCACGGCCCGTATACTCGCTCTACCCCTGAGCTATTCGCATCGGTAAAAGGAAGTCTGCATGGATAATCGCGACCTGCTCTTTCTTGTGATGGCGCTGCTCTGCTTTATGGTTATCTCCACCGTGTCATCGCTCTGGTTGATCGCCGCGTATGTGCCCTCTGTGCGCACGTGGCTGGCTCGGGTGTGGAGCTTTCTCATCAAGCGATAGAGGCGGCGGAGAAGCGCCAAGGAGGAAGCGATGAGCGAGGACTTGAGCCCTGAGATCCGCGCGCTGCTGAACGCTGCGAGGATCAAAGTCGCGTCCCACGCTGATGCCCAAGGCGATTACCGCTGGCATGGGCCGGGCGGCCTGGAGGGCCAGGGTGTTACGCCGCTCGATGCAGCACAAAACGCGCTCGTCGCCCTGGCCTGGGCCGCGGAGGAGCTGGCCACAGCCCGGGCCGAGGTGCTGGCCCTTGAGCTTTCGCTGTCGCTCTTGGGAGGGCTGAACGGCGATGCGCAGCAGACGGCGGGCCAGCATCCCGCAGCCGAGCGGGAAGGAGAGGCGTGAGCTGAGGCTCAGCCACCCACTGCAGTTCCTGTGTGCGAGGCTGTTCTTTAAGGATTTGATAAGGTTGCCGAAGGTTGACCGCGCGCTCCGCGGGCATATGCTGAAGGCGAGAACAGTCACGGAGCGAGGGGTCTATGCCATTTCCAACGAGCAGCTTCGCCCGCACAGGGCGCTTCAGCGAGATCTTCCCGGTGGGTCGCGGGGCGGTTGGCCAAGTCTACTCTGCGGTTGATAATCTCGGGCGGCGGGTTGCGGTGAAGGAGGCCCTGCCGACCGCTGAGGCCTTCGCAGCCTTCCGCGGCAAGTTCGAGAAGGAGTCGCGGCTGCAAGCCGCCCTCGATCACCCGAATATTGTGCGGGTCTACCATCTGGAGGAGGACCCGGAGACCCGCGAGCTCTACCTGATCTGCGAGTACGCCGACGGCGGCTCGCTGGCCGAGCTGATCGAGCGCGAGGGGCCGCTGCCTGAGGCGCGGGCGATCGCCCTGGCCCTGGACATCTGCGCCGCCCTCGAGGAGACGGAGCGGCTGCGGATCGTGCACCGCGACGTCAAGCCGTCGAACATCCTGCTCTTCACGCAGCCCGGGGGCGGGCTGACGGCGAAGCTCGGCGATTTCGGCATCGCCCAGGATACCCGGCAGCGTAAGACGACGCTGCTGCCCGGAACCAGCCATCCAGGTACGCCGCTCTACATGGCGCCTGAGCAGGCCGACGTGACCGTGCTGCTCGACAGCCGCGCCGATATCTTCTCCCTGGGCGTGACATTGTGGGAGATGCTCACCGGCGAGGACTACAAGGCCCTGCTGCGGGACGGCGCAGGCCCGACGCTGCAGAGCTACAATCCGGCCGCGAGCCCCGGTATCGCCAGAGTGATCGCCCGGGCCGTACGGCCCGACCGCGAGGAGCGCTACCAGACCGTCCGGGAGCTGGCCGAGGATCTACGGCGGGTGCAGCAGGGCCAGCGGCCCACTGCGCCGCCGGTGCGGGCACGGCCACTCGCCCGCCGGGCGGCGCCGCTCGCGCTGCACGGCAGAGCCGCTCCCCTTGCCACCGCTGTGCTGCTACTCGGTGTGGCGCTGTCTATCCCGGGGCTGATGAGCCTGGGGAACCTGCTGATGGCGGGGGGTGCGGGGCCGATGCCGGCTTGGGCGCTTGTGAGCTCGCTGGAGCCGACGGTGCCGCCCCCAGCTGCTCTGTCGCCATCGAGTACGCCGTTCCCCTTCCCCACGCCGGTCGCCAGCGGAGCGCCCACCGCCTTCCCGCCCACGGCCACGCCGGTACCGGATGTGGAGGCGATGGCGGCCGTGCCGCCCACCCCGTGGCTCGACGGTGCGGCGATGGCCGGGCCCGACGGCTGCCTGCACGGCTCTGGCCAGGTGGTGAGCGAGCAGCGGCAGGTGGGGGCCTTCACCAACCTTGTGGTGGGCGGCATCGGCATCGTCGAGGTGCGGCAGGGAGCGACCGAGGCGCTGCGGGTGTTCGCCGAGGATAACTTGCTGCCGCTGATTAACAGCCACGTGCAGGATGGAACCCTGGTGCTCGGCATCACAGGTTGCATCCGCAACAGCAGCGAGCTGCGCTATGAGGTGACAGTGCGAGACCTCGACAGCCTCACGCTCGCGGGGGCGGCCACCGCGCGAGTTGAGGGCCTCAACAGCGACCGCCTGAGCCTGCGGATCAGCGGCGATGGCACGATCACGGCGGCGGGCGCCGCGCGGGAGCTGTCCGTAGCGATCGATGGCACGGGCACCGTGGAGAGCCGCCAGCTGGCGAGCGTGACGGCGGAGGTGCAGGTGGGCGGGACCGGCACCGTGCGCCTGGCGGCTAGCGACAGGCTGGATGTGCAGATCACAGGGACGGGCGCCGTGGAGTATGTCGGCAGCCCCGCGGTGACGCAGACGATCAGTGGGCTGGGGAGTGTGGAGGCCGTCGGCGGCCCGTGAGTGTGGCCCGTACGCCTGCAGGTTGGTGCTATAATCGGCGCAATCCCTTGGCTGAAAGCACTCACCTCAGGAGGACGACGATGTCCGAAACACGGACCTTTCTCAACTACATCGGCGGCGAGTTCGTCGCCAGTAGCACAGGTAAGACCTTTGAGCGGCGCAATCCGGCCGACCAGCGGGATCTGGTGGGCGTGTTCCAGGATAGCGGCGCGGAGGATGTGAACGCGGCGGTGGCCGCGGCGAAGGCGGCCTACCCGGCTTGGAAGAAGGTGCCCGCGCCGCGCCGCGGCGAGATCCTGCTCAAGGCCGCCGAGCTGCTGCAGCAGCGCAAGGAGCGCTACAGCCGCGACCTGACGCGGGAGATGGGCAAGCCGCTCTTCGAGGCCGGCGGCGACATCGTCGAGGCGATCGGCATGGCCCAGTACGCCGGCAGCGAGGGCCGCCGCATGCACGGCGTGACCACCCCCTCCGAGCTGCCCAACAAGTTCCAGATGAGCATCCGCCAGCCGATCGGTGTGATCGGCATGATCACCCCCTGGAACTTCCCGATGGCGATCGCCTCGTGGAAGATGCTGCCGGCCCTCGTGTGTGGCAACACCGTGGTGATCAAGCCCGGCGAGGACGCCTCGGTAAGCACCTACAACCTGGTGGAGTGCCTGGTTGAGGCGGGGCTGCCGCCCGGCGTGGTGAACATCGTCACCGGCTACGGCCCCAGCGCCGGCCAGCCCCTGGTGGAGCACCCCGATGTGCCGGTGGTCTCCTTCACCGGCAGCACCGAGGTGGGCCGCCTGGTCTATGAGCTCGGCGCGCGGCAGATCAAGCGGGTGAGCCTGGAGATGGGCGGCAAGAACCCGCTGATCGTGATGGATGACGCCGATCTCGATCTGGTGTTGCAGGGTGTGGTCTGGGCGGCCTTCGGCACCACCGGCCAGCGTTGCACCGCCACCAGCCGCCTGATCGTCCACAAGGCGGTGGCTGGCGAGCTGGTGGAGCGGATCGTGGAGCGGGCCAAGAGCCTGCGGGTGGGCAACGGCCTGCACCCCGACACCGAGATGGGCCCCCTGGTGAACGCCGACCAGCTGGAGCGGGTGCTCAGCTACATCGAGCTAGGCAAGCAGGAGGGCGCCACGCTGCGCTGCGGCGGCGGGCGGCTCACCGGCGGCGACTACGACCACGGCTTCTTCGTGCAGCCCACGGTCTTCACGGGGGTGCAGCGCACGATGCGGATCGCCCGCGAGGAGATCTTCGGGCCGGTGCTGAGTGTGATCGAGGTGGAGAGCCTGGAGGAGGCGGTCAGCGTGGCGAACGATGTGGCCTACGGGCTCTCATCGGCGATCTACACCCGCGATATCAACGCCGCCTTCCGGGCCATGCACGAGCTGGAGGCGGGCATCGTCTATATCAACGCCCCGACGATCGGTGCCGAGATCCATCTGCCCTTCGGCGGCGTGAAGGCCACCGGCAACGGTCACCGCGAGGCTGGCCCCACCATGCTCGATGTCTTCAGCGAGTGGAAGAGCGTCTACGTGGACTACAGCGGCGCGCTGCAGCGGGCGCAGATCGATAACGCGGACTAGCGGAAGGGTGTTCAACGCCGTAGGGCCGAAGGACTCGCACCGCGCGAGTCCTTCGGCCCTACGGGTTTGACAACAAACCTCGCTACGCCGGGAGCGTGCCCGTTGCGGGCGGAGGCGGCGGGAGGGCGGCCGAGCCGCTCTCGGACTTGCCGTTGCGGCTCATGTCGATGACGAGGGGCTTGACGCGGCTGAGGAGCTCGGCCAGCTGCTCGCCCTCGATCGTCTCGAACTCGAGCAGGGCGTTGGCCATATCGTCGAGCACGGCGCGGTTGTTGATCAGGATCTGGTAGGCGGTGTCGTAGGCCTCGGTGGCGAGGCGGTGGACCTCGGCGTCGATCTGGCGGGCGACCTCGTCGCCGTAGTTGCGCTGCTCGCTGATCTCGCGGCCGAGGAAGATCAGCTCTTCCTTCTCGCCGAAGACGATCGGGCCGAGCTTCTCGCTCATGCCGTAGCGGGTGACCATCGAGCGGGCGGTGCGGGTGACGGTGATCAGGTCCTGCGAGGCGCCGGTGGTGATCTCCTCGGGGCCGAAGACGATCTCCTCGGCGGCGCGGCCGCCCATCGCCACGACCATATCGGCCTTGAAGTAGGCGAGGGACTGCAGGCCCATGTTGTCCTCGTCGGGCAGGAAGAGGGCGTAGCCGCCGGCGCGGCCGCGGGGGATGATCGTGACCTTCTGCAGCTTGTTGGCGCGAGGCATGGCGGCGCCGGTGATGGCGTGGCCCGACTCGTGGTAGGCGACGACAAGCTTCTTGCGGTCGGTCATCACGCGGGAGCGGCGCTCGGGGCCGCCGAGGGCCACGCGCTCGATCGAGTCCTGAAGCTCGGCCATGCCGATCTTCTTCTTCGAGCGGCGAGCGGCGAGGATGGCGGCCTCGTTGACGGCGTTCATCAGGTCGGCGCCGGAGAAGCCGGGCGTGAGCCGGGCGATGATCTCCAAGTTGACGTCGTCGGCGAGCGGCTTGCCCTTCGTGTGAACCTTCAGGATGTCCACGCGGCCACGGACGTCGGGGGCGTCGAGCACCACCTGGCGGTCGAAGCGGCCGGGCCGGATGAGCGCCGGGTCGAGGACGTCGGGGCGGTTGGTGGCGGCGATGACGATCACGTTAGTGTTGGTGTCGAAGCCGTCCATCTCAACCAGGATCTGGTTGAGCGTCTGCTCGCGCTCGTCGTGGGAGCCGCCGAGGCCGGCGCCGCGCTGGCGGCCGACGGCGTCGATCTCGTCGATGAAGACGATACAGGGCGCGTTGCGCTTCGCCTGATCGAACAGGTCGCGCACGCGGCTCGCGCCCACGCCGACGAACATCTCGACGAACTCGGAGCCGGAGATGCTGAAGAAGGGCACACCTGCCTCGCCGGCCACGGCGCGGGAGAGCAGCGTCTTACCGGTGCCGGGCGGGCCCACCATCAGCACGCCGCGGGGAATACGGGCGCCGAGGGCGGCGAACTTATCGGGGAACTTGAGGAACTCGACGATCTCCGTGAGATCCTGCTTGGCCTCTTCCTGGCCGGCCACGTCGGCGAAGGTGACGGTGGGCTTGTCGCCGGCGAACATGCGCGCCCGGCTCTTGCCGAAGGAGAGGGCCTGGTTGTTCGAGCCCTGGGCCTGGCGCATGAAGAAGACGAAGAAGCCGATCAGCAGCAGCGTGGGGAGCAGGATCGTGAAGATGCTCAGCAGGCCACCCCAAGCTGGGGCCGGGGCGACGCCGACATTGATGAGCTGGCGACCGTTCTCGTCGGTGAGGGGCACGTTGTAATCGGCCAGGAGCTGCATCACGCTGTCGGTGCTCTCCAGGCGCGAGCGGTACTCGGTGCCGTCGTTGTACTGAACGATGATCTGCTCATCACCGGCCTGGGCCTTGATCTCCTTGATCCGGCCAGCCTGAGCGTCGGCGATCACCTGGGCGATGCCCTTCTCAGTATTCTGGCTCGAGGTCTGCCCGAAATACTGGAAGAACAGGGCCAGAGCCGCGACCAGGATGATCAGATAGACAAAACTGTTTTTGAGCCAGCGGTTATCGCCCATGCTTTGTATCCATCCTTTAGGGAGTGTGAAGCCCCTACGGCCACAGTAGCGGAAAACGACACTGTCGCGGCACCAATGAGGTTGGGCCGCGACCTCGATGCTCGATGGGGCGGGAGCGGTGTCATGGGGCTACACCGCTCGACGTCGCATCCTGACGCCTCAGGTTGATTATAGCAGAGGGGTCCGGGCCGTTTCAAGGGAACAAGATCACACCATGTTGGTGATCTGGATCACCATGGGGGGTGTTTGGATCGCGAAGGGCGCGAAACAGGGCGTTACGAAGTGGCGCGCAGCGCTTAAAACGCGAAACGAAGGTTCGAATCTTCGAAAAGGAAGACGCGAAATAGTGAGCTACTCGGAGTAGATCTCTGGCTTGAGCACACCAATATAGGGCAGGTTACGGTAGTGCTCGGCGAAGTCGAGGCCGTAGCCGACGACGAACTCGTTGGGGATGTCGAAGCCGATGTAGTCTACAGGCACATCGGAGGTGCGGCGCTCAGGTTTGTTGAGCAAGGTGCAGATGCGCAGGCTCGCAGGGTTGCGGCGCAGCAGTTGGCTGCGCAGGTAGTCGAGGGTGAGACCGCTGTCGATGATATCCTCGACGATCAGCACGTTGCGCCCCGCGATATCGGTGTCGAGATCCTTGAGCACCCGCACCACGCCGCTGGACTCGGTGCTGGCGCCGTAGCTCGCGATGGCGATGAAGTCGATGGCCAGGGGCCGCTCGATCGAGCGGGCGAGATCAACCATGAACATGGCGCAGCCTTTGAGCACGCCCACCAGGAGCAGGTCGTCTTCGTCTGCGTAGGCCGCGCTGATCTGGGCACCGAGCTCTCGGACGCGGGTCTGGATCTGCTCTGCGGAGATAAGGATCTTGGCGATATCGTGGTGCATGGCTTTCACTCTAGCTGCGAGGGACGACGGACCGCCAGTCGGCCGCGCCTGCGCTGCGCTACTCAGTCGCGGATGGCTACGCTCTGTCTCGAGGTCGTCGGTCGTCTGGGCCAGGTCATCGCGGACGAGCGCCACCCAGATTGTACCCTGAGTCTGGGGAGTGGCGAGAAAGCGGCTGTCGGCGCGCATGCCGGGCACCCAGACGACAGCGGTGGGGGTGGCGAGGATGGGCCAGGCGTCGCGCAACGGGCGGGGCAGTTTGCGGTCGACGAAGAAGTCCTGGAGCTTACGGCTGCCGCGGCCGCCGGCGGGCCAGAAGCGGTCGCCGGGGCGGCGCCGGCGCAGGCTGAGCGGGCCATCGAGGGTGGCCGGGTCGAGGGCGACGTGCCACGGCGCGGGCGCATCGGGCGGCTCGGTTCCCACCTCGCAGCGCCAGCCGCCGCCCAAGGGCACGCTGCCGGGCACGGGCAGGGCGAGCTCGGCGAGCGCGAGTTGAGGCGCGTCGTCGTGGATGGCCGCGCCGGGCCGGGCCAGGGTGAGGCCGGCCTGATCCACGCTCAGGCGCACGGGGCCGAGGCGCATCTGCCGGCCGGGCCGGGCCGCGAGGGCGCGGGCGGCCTCCACTTGGGGTAGGCTGAGCTCTGGCGCGCCGAGCAGGGCCGCGGCCCGGCGCAGGGCGTAGCGCTGGAGCGCCACATGGAGCGTCTCCCACGGCGCGCGGCGCAGCCGGACGCTGCGAGGGGCTGTGGTGGTCAACTCCGGCCAGATGGCGTCGAGCCGCTCCTGGATGAAGGCGTAGTCGTCGGCGCAGAGCTGGGCGGCGCGACCGATGGCCTCCACGGCCCGCGGCTGCTCGGCCGTCATGGCGGCCAGCAGGCGGCGCATCCGGCTGCGGGCGTAGCGGGGCGCGCGGTTTGAGGGGTCGTCGGTGGGGGCCAAACCCTGCTCCGCGCAGTAGGCCAGGATCTCGGCGCGAGTGGCGGTGAGGAGTGGGCGGATGAGCGTAGGGGATTGCGCGTTGGGCGTTGAGGATGCGGGAGAACCTCTCTGCTCAATGCTCAATGCTGCGCTCTCGATCCCTGACCACTCCGCCCACGGCACGACGGCCCGCATCCCTCGTAGGCCGGCGGGGCCAGCGCCGCGGAGCAGGTGCATCAGCACGGTTTCGGCCTGATCCTCGGCCTGGTGGGCCACGGCCACGGCGCTTGCGCCGATGGCCAGGGCCGTCTCGGCGAGGAAGGCGTAGCGTACCCGGCGAGCCTCAGCCATGGGGCCTGGGCCGCCGGGGCGCGTCCGTACCTCGCGCCGCTCCACAGTGGCGGGGATGCCCCAAGCGGCTGCGGTGGCGTTCA
Organism: Chloroflexaceae bacterium; assembly: GCA_034429295.1. Lineage (GTDB taxonomy): Bacteria > Chloroflexota > Chloroflexia > Chloroflexales > Chloroflexaceae > OHK40. Next base: position 554 of record DAOUGF010000231.1, on the reverse strand, counting down.
CTTGGGCGGCCTCGGTGGGCGACTCCGGGCGCAGCCCGTGGTCGAGGTGGGCGAGGTGGAGCCGCGGGCCGCCCTCGGCGCGCAGGCGATGCAGCAGGTGGAGCAGGGAAAGGGAATCCGGCCCGCCGGAGACAGCGACGAGCAGGAGGGCCTCGGAGTCGAGAAGCCCCTGGCGTTGGAGGAAGCTGCGGACGGTCTCAATGAGATGATCGCCCATTGGAATCGGAAAGGGCTGAGGGCTCGTGGTGGGCGAGCGATCCTCAGCCCTCACCCCTCAGCCCTCAGCCCTTGCGTGTAGTGTCGGAGGCGGGATTCGAACCCGCGACCTAACGATTATGAGCCGTTTGCTCTACCGCTGAGCTACCCCGACAGGCACCTGCGATTTTACCACGGGCGCCAGGGTGCGTCAACTTGGGTGCGGGCTGCCCCGCACCTCGGCCCGCGTCGTGCCGATGCCCGCAGCGGGGCGCCGTCGCCCCGTGCTCCCGGCGGTGGGCGCTCCCCATACCACTGCCACCTACACGGTGGGTGAGGATGCGAGCGGGCTCCGCCCC
>DAOUGF010000230.1:0-7659 GCA_034429295.1 Chloroflexaceae bacterium | reverse complement strand
GGGGCGGAGCCCGTCCGCAACACCACCCAACGTGGAGGTGGCACTGCTTCGGGGCAGCGCCCCCGAACGAGGAGCGCGAGGGGCGGAGCCCGTCCGCAACACCACCCAACGTGGAGGTGGCACTGCTTCGGGGTAGCGCCCCCGACGAGGAGCGTGAGGGGCGGAGCCCGTCCGCAACACCACCCAACGTGGAGGTGGCACTGCTTCGGGGCAGCGCCCCGGACGAGGAGCGCGAGGGGCGGAGCCCGCTCGCATCTCCCACCATGTAGGTGGCACCGCTCCAGTGCATCGCCCCGCGCCCCAAACGCGGGGCGCCAACAGCTTTGCGCACCGTTACTCCCTGGCAGTATGATGGCCTTGCCGCAACTACGCGGCTGGTGCGCCTCCCAGGCGACTACTGCGACCCGGAGGGGAACGAGTGCGTCAGGCTCATCGGACGAGGGCGGCTGCGCAGCGCGCGTCGCTGTTCTTTTTTATAGCCGGCCTGCTTGCCAGCCTTGGCGGCATGCTCGTGTCGGCTCAGCAGCCGCAGCAGGGAACATTTATCGCCCTTGGCATCCTCGATCTGGCGATCGCGGCGCTGCTGCGCGTGCTCCCGTGGGAGCGCTGGCATCGGCACGCGCTGCTGGTCGCCGTCCCGGTCGCCTTTATCGTGATCGGCCTCTTCCACGCCGCCGGCGCCACCACGCCATCCATCTACCCGATCTTTTTCATCCTCATCTTCATCTGGGTTGGCCTATCGCTGCCGCCGCGGGCCGCGCTGCTGCTGACGCCGCTGACCATCGCCGCCTATATCATCCCACTGTGGCTCACAGGCCAACCCAGGAGCGCTCTCGAGTCGGCAATGGTCGTGGTCCCCGCCTGCGTCCTGATCGGCGAGGTGGTGGCCCGGGCCGTCCACCGGCTCCACGAAGCCCAGGACGAGCTGGAGCAGCGGGTCGCCGAGCGCACCGCCCAACTCCAGGCGGCGAACGAGGCGATCCAGAACGAGCTCGCTGAGCGGAAGCAGGTCGAGATGGCGCTGCGCGAGTCGGAGTTGCGCTTCCGCCAGCTCGCCGAACATATTCACGTGGCCTTCTGGCTCCTGGAGCCCCGCACCCCCCGGCTGCTCTACATTAGCCCGGCCTACGAGGCGATCTGGCAGCGGAGCTGCGCCAGCCTCTACGCTCAACCGGCCTCGTACCTTGAGGCCGTCCACCCCGACGACTATGAGCGCGTCGTCTCCGCCCTTGAGCGGCAGCGGCAGGGCGCGGCCACCGACGAGGAGTACCGCATCCTTCGCCCGGATGGCTCAGTGCGCTGGATCTCGGAGCGGAGCTTCCCCGTCACCGACACCTCCGGGAAGGTCGAGCGGATCGCCAGGGTGGCCCAGGAGATCACAGACCGCAAGCGGCTCGAGGCGCAGCTGCTTCAGGCCCAGAAGCTTGAGGCGATCGGGCGGCTCGCCGGCGGCATCGCCCACGATTTTAACAATCTGCTGACCGCCATCGGCGGCTACACCGAACTGCTCTCGCTCAGCCTGCCCGACGACTCGGCGCTGCGCTCCGACCTGGAGGAGATCCAGCGGGCCGTGCAGCGCGCCACGAACCTCACTAGCCAGCTGCTCGCCTTCGCCCGCAAGCAGATCATCGAGCCGCGCATCCTCAACCTCAACGACCTGATCGTGGAGATGGACAAACTGCTGCGGCGGGTCATCGGCGAGGATATCGAGCTCGTCACGCGCCCCGCGCCCGATCTCGGGCAGGTCAAGGTTGATCCCGGCCAGATCGAGCAGCTGCTCGTCAACCTTGCGGTCAATGCCCGCGACGCCATGCCGGAGGGCGGCAAACTGACGATCGAGACTCACAACGTATTCCTGAATGCCGCCTCAGGAAGCGGGCATGGTGGCGAGCAGGAGGCCTATGTGCTGCTCGCGGTGAGCGATACCGGCGTCGGCATGGACGCCGAGGTGAAGGCCCACGCCTTCGAGCCATTCTTCACCACCAAGGAGCAGGGGAAAGGCACGGGGTTGGGCCTAGCGACCTGCTACGGCATCGCCAAGCAGCACGGCGGCAACATCACCGTCTACAGCGAGGTTGGCCAGGGGACAACCTTCAACATCTACCTGCCGCAGGCCGAAGGGCCGGCCAGCCCGCTGCCGTCGGTCGAGAGCCAGACGTTGGCGGGCGGAAACGAGGTTGTGCTCCTGGTGGAAGATGAGGCGGCGGTGCGCGCCCTGGCGGCCCGGGTGCTCCGTGAGCACGGCTACACGGTGCTTGAGGCCAGCGATGGCGCGGAGGCCGTGCGCGTGGCGGCGATCCGCGCGCCTGAGGCGATCGACCTGCTGGTGACGGACGTGGTGATGCCCCAGTTGGGCGGCAAAGCCGTCGCCAATCAGATCAGCTCGCTCTACTCCGAGCTGAAGGTGCTGTTCATCTCCGGCTACACCGATACGGCGATCGTCCATCATGGGCGCCTGGACGAGGGCGTGGCCTTCCTCCACAAGCCCTTCACGCCGGCGGATCTGATCCGCAAGGTGCGGGAGGTGCTCGACGGGTGAGCCGCGGGCCTGCCCCGTGCTATAGGCCGCGTTTGTGGCGGCGCTGCGCCGGCTGGCCGGCGGGAGTGCCTGAGCTCAGCCCCAAGGCCCGCCGAGCAGCGCGTAGAGCTCGTGGTCGTGGAAGCGCCCCCCGCTGTAGGAGCTCTCGCGGAGCAGGCCCTCGCGGACGAAGCCGAGCCGGCGCAGCAGGTTGGCCGAGCGCTCGTTGGCGACGGCGACGAGCGCCTCCACGCGGCGCAGGCCCATCGCGCTGAAGCCGTGCTGCAGCATCACGGCCACAGCCTCGCGCATATAGCCTCGACCCTGCCACTGCGGGCTCAGGTCGTAGCCGATCTCCGCCTTGTGGTGCTGTCGGCTCCAGCGATGGTAGCCGCAGGTGCCGATCAGCTCGCCACTCTCCTTGAGCGCCAGCACCCAACGATTGTAGGTGTCCGCGGGCGCGCCCACGTAGAACTCCACCACAGCGGCGGCCTCCTCAGCTGTGGTGATCGGCTCGTCGTCGAGCATAAAGCGATTGACCACCGGGTCGGTGAAGTGCCGCACCGCAAACGGCGTATCTTCACGGCGGATCGGCCGCAGCAGCAGACGCTCGCTCTCCAGGGTCACGGCCAACGGATTGATACGATGCTCCATCGCGCCCTCCAGGCACTCTCCAGGTCCGGCCTGCGGCCGCCACCCAATTATCAAGTACACTCGGGTAGTATACGACAACGGTAGCCTGTGCCAGCCAAGCAACCGTCATCAAGCTCGTAAGGGCGGCCCGTCGTGGTCGCCCTACCCGAATATCCCGCACCAGCCCCTCACCACGACCCGGCCAGCTGAAACCGCCGAAGAGAACGACGATGCTCAACATCGTGAACGTGGGTTACGACTCCACGAACTACTACGTGATCGAGAGCGCGACCACGAAGCTACTGGTTGATGTCGGCTTCCCCGGCACACTACCGAAGCTGCGCCACGCGCTCACGCGCACCGGCATCGCGCTAGGCGACATCCGGCACCTGCTCGCCACCCACTACCACCCCGACCACGCCGGCCTCGCCGAAGAACTGAGGCCCCACGGCGTCCGGCTCATCGTGCTGGAGCATCAGGTCGCGGCCGTTCCGCTGCTCAAGCGATACATGAAACCCCAGTACCACTACCGCGAGATCTCGCTCGACGACGCGCTCGTGATCAGCGTCGCGCAGAGCCGCCAGTTCCTCCAGGGGCTCGGCATCGCCGGCGAGATCATCGCCACGCCCGGCCACTCCGACGATAGCGTCACCCTGATCCTCGACGCTGGCATGGCCTTCACCGGCGACCTGCCGCCGCCGTTTATGGACAGCGAGAACGAGGCCTTGAGAAGCAGTTGGGCGGCGATCCGCGCCCACAATGTCCACACGATCTACCCCGGCCACGGCCCGGCCCACCCGCTCAGCGACACGCGCTACGGAGGCTAGTACAGCTTTCCACATGTGAGCGGCTGGTAGGGTTGTAGTGCTTCGCGACGTTAGCACTTCAGCGCCGCTAGGCCACCCCCAAGCTTGAACTTTGAGGGTGGCAGCGAAAGGTGGCCCCGTGCTAACCTTGCAAAGCAGTACACTTAGCCCTTCGTCGAGGGTGGTGATGGCGCCCGTACCTTCAGCTCGGCCAGCCTGGCTGCGCCGCCCTCGGCGAACAGCTCAACGCCGGCGCTGTCGGGCAGGGGAAAGGCCTGGCTGGTGAGCACAACCCGCCCCTCGTCGGCGAAAACCTCCACCGAGGCCGTGTCCACCAGAATGTTGATCCGCACCAGGCCGTCCCGCGGAGCCAGCGGCGCCGCCTGAATCACCTGGCCGCCAGACCCCCACCACGCCTGCGAACGGTCCAAATACAGCTCCTCTCGCTCGCGGTCGTAGCCTACCGCGATCCCCGCGCCGCCCCCCACCCGCACCCGCAGCCCGAGGCTCCTCGCCGCGGCGCCGCTCACATCGAAGGTCGCCTCCAGCAGCAGGATCTCCCCGCGCACACCGTCGAGAGCGAGCCTTCCCGCGGGGATCGTCAGGTCGCGGAAGCTCTGAGGGGCCGGCCAGCCGGCAGTCAGCTCAGGGGTGAGACGCTGCACAAGGCGGAGCTGGCCGCCGTCGCTGGCGAGGGCGAGCTCGCGGGGCGCGCTCATCATACCGCGCCAGGTCGCGGCCGGAGTCTCACGGGCGTATGCCCAGTTGCTCATCCACGCCAGCCAAAGCGTGCGGCCGCCTGGAGCGTTCTGCCAAGCCTGGGCCGCATAGAAATCCGCCCCGTAGTCGGCCCAACGGACCACGTCGGGCGGATCATCGCTGGTAAAGCTCTCGCCGTCGAAGCTGCCGACGAAATACCGGACGCCGCTCCCGCCCGCGGGGCCGCCCCGCTGGACGCCGACAACCAGCACCCAGCGCCGCTCAGGGCCGCCGTCCACCGGCAAACAGACGAGCTCAGGGCACTCCAGGACGCCGCTGTGGGTGCTATGGCCAGCGCCAAAGCTGCTCGCCTTGCGCCACCGCTTGAGGTCGGGCGAGGTGTAGAACCAGGTCTCCTGGCCCACAGCGAGCAGCATCACCCAGTGGCCGCCGCCCGCGCCCTCGTACCAGAGCACCCGCGGGTCGCGGAAGTCGGGCGGCGCGTCGGCGGGAGCCAGCACCGGGTTGCCCGTGTACTTCTCCCAGCTGCGGCCGCGATCCGTGCTGAAGGCCAGGCTCTGCACCTCGCGCCCCGGCCTGTGGTGGGTGAAGATCGCCACCAGCGCTCCGGCGCCGAACCCGGCCGTATTCCCACTATCAACCACCGCGCTGCCCGAGAAGATCATGCCCTGTTCGTCCGGGGCGAGGGCGATCGGTAGCTGCTCCCATTGGACCAGATCGCGGCTCACCGCGTGGCCCCAGTGCATCGGACCCCAGACCAGCGAGCCGGGGTGGTGCTGGTAAAAGAGGTGATACTCCCCATCGAGGTAGACCAGGCCGTTTGGGTCGTTCAACCAGCCGGCCGGCGCGGCGAAATGGACGCGGGGGCGACGCGGGGCGAGGGGATGGGGCTGCATATCACCAACTCTCACTTCAGGCAGAGCTACACCAGCGTCTCGTGGAAGGCGCGGCTATCGGCAGGCGCCTGCGCCCGCTCGACCATGCCGTAGTCGCGGATCACCGCCGCTACCCGCAGCCGGTAGTCCTCGAACACTCCTCCACGACCCCGTCGCTGTGCGGCCCTGTGGGCCTCCACCCGCCGCCAGGTAGCGATCGCCTCCTCATCGCGCCAGAACGAGAGCGAGAGCAGCTTGCCCGGCTCCGTCAGGCTTTCGAAGCGCTCGATGGAGATAAAGCCGTCAATATCGTTCAGCAACGGCCGCAGTTCCGCGGCGAGGTCGAGATACTCCTGGCGCCGCCCGGCGGCGGGCCAGACTTCGAAGATGACCGCGATCATACCAGGAATCCTCCTCTTCAGGCGGTGGGCCCCACGACACCGAAGCGGGGCACCCGCGCGTTCACCAGGGGCAGATACGTGACAGTGGCGACGAGTTGCTCGAGATCGAGCTCCTTAGCCAACAGGTAGCGCACCGCAGCTGCAGCGATCGCGAGGGTGAGCTGCTCGCCAGGGCAGGCGTGGCTCCCGAGGCCAAAGGTGAAGCAGCGTGGCGCCTCGCGATAGGGGTCAAACCGCGCCGGGTCCGGATTTACCTCAGGATCGCGGTTCGCCGCGGCCAGCACCACGAGCACCTCCTGGCCCGCGCGGAGGGTGTGCCGCCCGATCTGCAGGTCGCTGGCAAGGTAGCGACGGGTGTTCTGGATCGGCGGGTCGTAGCGCAGCACCTCCCGCAGGGTAGCATACAGCAGCTCAGGATCGTCGCGCAGGCGAGCGCGCAGCGCAGGGCGCGTGGCGAGGGCCACCAGCGCGTTGCCGATCAGCCCGGCCGTCGCCTCGTAGCTCTGCATCAGCAAGCCGACCCCGTTCGCCACAAGCGCCTCGGCGTCCTGCTGCCCCGCGCCGTGGCCCGTCAGGCGTAGCGCAGCGCTCTGCCCCGGCGCTGGCTCCGAGAGCGCTGGCAATCTGGCCACATAGTCGCGCAGCGCTGTCGCGGCCGCGCTCCCCCGCGCCAGTGTCTCGCCGTCGGCGCCCGGTCGGAGGCAAGCAACGAGCTCCTGCAGCTGCCTCGAAACCTGCGGCAGATCGGCCTCCGGCGCGCCGAGCAGGCTCGCCACCACCTCTACCGGCAGCCTGAGGATGAAAGACGAGAGCCAGGCCGGCGCCCGCTCCGGCTCAGGGACAGGGCCGAGCCGTTCGGCAAGGGCCGCGCTGCGCTCAGCCACCAGGGACGGGCTGAGCGCCGTCAGGCTTGTGGCGAGAGCACCCTTGAGCGGCTGGCGGGCAGGGTCGTCGCGCATCCGCACGAGCAGCCGGTAGATCGCCTCCACCGGAGTCCCCAGCAGCGGGCCGGGGACGGGCTCGGCCAGCGGTCGCACCCGCCCGTGGGGGGTAGCGAGCAACTCCTGGACGGCCGCCGCGCTGGCGGCCACCCAGAGCTGGCAGCGATCGTCGTAGGCGAGTGGCGCGTGGGCCACCAGATCGGCGTAGAAGGGGTAGGGGTCGGGATGGGCAGCGGCGGCGAGGATGTGAGGGGGCGTAGCGACCATAGGTGCTTCCTCCTGCTCGGCTCAAACGTAACTGTGGGTACAATACCCCACAGATAGTTCGCTGCACATCGAATAATGCCGGTGTTATGCTACTGACACCGCTGTGAGGGTGGGCAGTCGTGGCCGCCCTCTCTGAGAGGAGCGACACATGAGCGCAGAGCCGAACCTGGCCGAGATCGCCCAACTGATCGGCGAGCCGGCCCGCGCGACGATGCTGCTGGCCCTGCTCGGCGGCCAGGCGCTGCCGGCCGGGGAGCTCGCGGCGCGCGCTCGGGTTACCCGGCAGACGGCCAGCGCCCATCTGGCCCGGCTTGTTAGTGGCGGGCTGCTGCACGTTAGGACCAGCGGGCGCCACCGCTACTACCGGCTGAGCGGCCCCCACATCGGCGCGCTGTTGGAGGCGCTGCTGCGGGTCGCGCCGGCCCGCCCGGTGCGCTCCCTGCGTGAGTCGGAGGAGGCCCGGGCCTTGCGGGCCGCCCGCACCTGCTACGACCATCT
>DAOUGF010000229.1:0-4708 GCA_034429295.1 Chloroflexaceae bacterium | reverse complement strand
AACCCCCAGAGCTTCCTGCTCCAGGTGCCGCCAGTGATCTACCCGCCGCCCGCCGGCATCCTGCAGGTGCCCGCCCACTCCCTTACCAGCGACAGCGGGCTCGACCAGTTCGCCGGCGACGCCATCGCCGCGATCACCTTCCAGCGGACGATCGCCGAGGCGGCGGTGACGCTCTACTTCCCCGGCCCCACCGGCAACTTCCTGGCGCTCTATGGCGTGGACGAGCAAGGCAAGCTGATCGCGACCTTCCGCACCGACCGGCTGAGCGTGCCGGGGCTCTATCAGCTCAGGCTCGCGGGCGTGGAGCGGCCGGTGCGCATGCTGATCATCCAGAGCGCCCCGGCCGAGGGCCCTGGCCCTGTGGCCGTCTCGGGCGGCGGTATCTTTATTACCAGGGTGGAGGTTAACTACACGGCGCGATAGCTGAAAGGGATCTGGTGATGGCGACCAATCGGCCGTTTGCCCAGCTTCAGGCGCGCCTCGCCACCTTACGCCTCGCTGCTCGCACTCCGCGGCTCGCCGAACGCATCCGCTTGCGGCGGATGTGCCGCCGCTTATACTGCCTCGCCCGCCTCGGTCTTGTGCCCGCCCTTGCGGCGGCCCTGGCCGGCGCACCCCTCGGAGCCCAACCGGCGACGCTGCTGCCTGTGGGGCCCGTGGGCAGCGTGACCCTCGATGCAGTCGGTCTTAACCTGTCGCCCGATGTCGCCGTTGCCCCAGACGGCGCGATTGTGACTGTCTGGAGCGATCTGTTGTCCGTTTTGACCGGCGACACGTTGGCGGCAACCCCGAGCGACCACGGCATCCTGTTCCAGCGGGCGCTGGCAGACGGCACCCCGGACGGCCCGATCGAGTTCGTCGCGTCAGGTCGTGGCGACACACCGTCGGTCGCGGTCGATGGGGATGGCGCATTTGTCGTGGCGTGGGAGAGCGATAGCGACATCTTCTACCGTCGCTTCTCCCAGGACGGGACGCCGCAGGGCGAGGCGCTCCCTGCCATCACGATGAGCACCGGGGAGCAGATCGCGCCCGACGTGGCCATGGACGCCGACGGCGATTTTGTGCTCACCTGGCGAGGGCCAAGCTTCGAGAGCCCCGTCGAGCTGCTTGCACGCCGCTTCGGCCGCGACGGCGCGCCGACGAGCGGCGAGATCATCGTGGCCAGGGTGACGGAGTTATCCGAGTTCTCGCCGAGCATCCGCTCCTCCGCCGTGGCGATGAGCGACGGCGCGCTCGGGCAGGCCGGCGCCTTCGTGGTCGCCTGGTGCCAGGAGGAGGAGAACAACACCGGCGTCTTCGCGCGGCTCTACAGGCCAGGGGCGACGACGCCATCCCGCGACATCGCGCTCGCCTCTGTCGAGGCCTGTTTGGCCCACAGCCTCGATGTGGCGATGGACGCCGACGGCGATTTCGTCGTCGTTTGGCTCGACCCGGGCAGTACGATCACGGCCCAGCGCTTCAACGCTGCCGGCCTCGCGCAGGGAGAGCCGATCATCGTCGAAAGCCCCGCTACCGCGGACGTGGACTTGCAGAGCCCGGCGGTGGCGATGGACGCCGATGGCGACTTTGTCGTCTCCTGGTACGACCGGATCTCCGGCAGGATCAGCTCGCAGCGCTACAGCCGCGATGGTGTCCGCGAGGAGCGCAACTTCACGCTGAGCGTCGAGACGATCGACCTAGACGGCCTAGCTGTGGCGATGGACGCCGACGGCGAGTTCGTGGTGGCCTGGCAGGGCAGTGGCAGTGGGGGGACGAGCGTACGGACGGCCAGCTACCTGCGCCTTGCTGTGCTTGTGGAGCAGCGCGACGGCCGCATCACAGTAAGCGAGGATGGCGCCACCGATAGCTTCGCAATCAGGCTGCGGGTCGAGCCGACGGCGCCCGTCACCGTCACGCTCACGCCCGACCGGCCGCAGATCGACCTCGGCTCCGGCCCCGGCGTGCCGCATCAGCTCGAGTATGTTCCTGACGGCGAGTCGTTGTTCGTGGGCACGGTGGAGGTGGCCGCCGTCGATGATGGGGCCGCAGAGGGCTTGCATACGGCCCTGGTGAGAATCAGCGCTGACGGGCAGGGCTCGGGCTACGAGCGCCGGCCCCTGCTAGTGTACGTGGACGATGTTGTCACCGACACATTGACTGTGCAGATCGACGATAACGACCGGGCGTTCTACAGCGTCGCCACGAGCACCGCAAGCACGAACGAAGGGCTAGAGACGCCTGTCACCTTCACCATCTCCCGCGCCGGAGACCGGGAGGGCGAGAACCGGATCGGCTACCGCTTCGCCGGCACCGCCACCTTTGGCAAAGACTACGCCATTACTGGCGGCACGGCGCAGGTGAGCGGGGATGAAGGCCAGATCGTCTTCCGCCCTGGCGAGGAGCAAAAGACGATCATCATCAGCATGATCGACGACCCGGTCGGCGAGCCGAACAAATCGATCGAGCTCTGGCTCGCCGGGCCGGAGCCCAAGGGCTCCGGCACAATCAGGTTCCCCGTGGCCGTCGTCGCCCTCGGCGACAACGACCTCGCCGAGGTGCGGGTGCGGCAGAGCGGGGGCGGCACACGGGTTGTGCGCGGCGGCTCGGGCGACGAGCTGACAGTGGCGCTGCGCACCGTACCTACGGCGCCCGTGACGATCACGCTCACGCCGGCGAGCACCCAGCTGAACCTCGGCAGGGGGTGGGGCGCGCCGCACAGCCTGACGTTTCAGCCGAACTCCAGCGCCCTCGAGCCGCAGACGGTGCAGGTGTACACCGCCGGCTCGCTCGAGTGGCAGGAAGGGGTCGGCCCGAGCGAGCTTCTGGCGATCAGGCTTGCGGCGGGCGGCGACGATCCCAGCTACGCCGCGGGCGCCCGCTTTACCGTGGATGGCGTGGACAGCGCCGCGATCCCTGTCGAGCTGGTCGTGCCGCCCGGCTCGGGCCCGGGGATTTTGGACGTCCACCTGCCGCTGGCCCATCGCTGAGCGTAGAACCCAACGACTGTCGCTCGGAATGTACGGCCGAAGCCCACCGCCGGCTCACCGCTGTGGCCGACGGGAGCACGGTGACGATCTACGCCACGTGCCATCAGGTGATCGATTGCCTTGCACCTGGGGACGAGAATGGCGGCGAACTGGTGAGCCTTGTCGATGACACCGGCTACAATGGTGCCTTCGCCGGCACTCCCACGGTGCTTGCTACTGCGGGCGACAACATAGCCTTCCGCGGCGTGGCCCCCGCGCCGGTCGACCCGCTGGCACCTGATAAGGTACCAAACCGATGTCGAGGCCAAAAATAACGACACCAAAACAGGTCGTCCAGTGTGAATAATATCTGCAAGCGAGATCAAGTAAAACACTTTACATTTCAGGGCTGCGGAATCATCGTTCATTCGTGCATAGCTAGTCTAAATGTCAACATGATTGGCATCTAGATCAATGATGGCGCAGTCAGAAGATCGGTCATCCTAGGAATCGAAGAGGTATGAGCGCTTACAAAGGATATTCACTACGACCTCCAGGTGCAGAAGGCGCTCAACGAATTTTTTACAGTAGATGAAGCCGTCGCATAGCATGTGGTAATGAGCCTGTTGCCTGTGAAGCTATGCTGGTACTCAACATCGAAATGTCACTCGCCTTGAGGATCTTTATCTATGCATCGTTTCGACTTTCTCGATGCTTTACGCGGCATTGCTGCCCTGAGTGTACTGCTCTATCACGTGCTTGGTCTGGCCATACCTGAGTTTGATGGGCTAAAGACCACCGTCTTTCACTTGGGCAATTTTGGAGTACTGCTGTTCTTCATCTGTAGCGGCTTTGTAATCACGAATTCGCTCGAGACCAAGCAGTCGCTCGGCAGATTCTGGCGCCAACGCTTCTTTCGATTATATCCGCTGTACTGGACTTGCCTGCTTGTAGCAGTTACTCTCGGTATGCTCAACTTGATGGAATTACAGCCACCATGGTACGAGCAACCACTTGTGCTGACCCTGATGAATCTGACGATGTTTCATAATTTCTTAGGTTATCACCACATGATAGGTGGTATCTGGACACTGACAGTAGAGATGAGTTTCTATATTGTTGTCTCGATGCTGTTTACCCTACGGCTGCTCCGACGACCTGTCTTTCTTGGTATTGGCTTTCTCGGGGCCGCATTGCTACTCGAAGTCTTGCGGCTCCTACCGGAAGGCCTTCCGAATTTGCCTGCTTTCTTTGCGCTCATGCTGACTGGTGCTGCGCTCCGCCATCGGATCGAAGGTCGGATCGAGGCGGCGCCGGTGGCGTTGGCAGTCGGGCTGATCTTTTTGTACACTTGGGTCTTAGGCATTGCCGGCTTCATGCAGCTTGCCGATGTGCTGGCTTGGAATTTCGCGCTGATCTGCTTTATCGTGACAATGCAGTTGCGCCATCTGCCCACACCGAGGGTGCTTATCCGGCTTGGCATAATCAGTTACTCACTCTACCTAATGCATCTGCTGGTGCTTGGTGTGGTCGATCTCGGCAACCTGTGGGTGAACATCATCGTGCAGACTGGACTATCTATTGGTGTGGCGGCTCTCACGTATCGTTGGATTGAGCGACCCGGGATCGCCCTCGGCGCTTGGCTTGAACGCAGGTTGGTTGCACGCCTCACTGCGCGAAGAACAGGCGCAGACGGGATTGTGTAGGCTCTATCTGACAATCCGGTTCACCATAGGGCGACAGCAGTTGGTCTGAGCAGAAGA
>DAOUGF010000228.1:0-7894 GCA_034429295.1 Chloroflexaceae bacterium | reverse complement strand
TGGCACAACCGATGCTCGCACACCACCCCGACCGGAGATCCGCCGCCGGCCGAGGCGGATGGCTCAGCCCGACAATGAGACGGGTACGCCGCCAGCCAGCAGCACGGTACGGCCCTCCGGCTTGGGGGTGGTCCGGAGGGGGCAGCGCCCACTCCGGCGGGGGTGCAGGGGGCAGAGCCCACCTGCAGAGGCTCGCACCGCCCAGGTGCTACTCACCATGCAGGTGAAGCCTCGCGGGGGCGCGGGGGGCAGAGCCCGCCCGCATCCGCACCCACCGTGCAGGTGCCGCCTGCCGCGGAGGCGAGCAACCGCCGGCGGGGGCGCGGGGGCGGCGGACGCAGGGGCGCGAAGCGCTTGCGCCCCAGGGACTTTGCTCATGCCCTCCACAGAAGGGTGCTATACTGTCGCCCATCCAGCATACCCGGCCACCGCGAGGAGCGCCTTGTCTGCGATGACAGCCCCCTTCACGATCACCAGGCCCGACCTGCCCTACTCATTGCAGGTCGAGATCACCAGCAACTGCAACCTGCGCTGCAAGATGTGCCCGCTGAGCACTACGGGCACTCTCTCCAGCATCACCCCCGGCCATATGCAGGATGTGATCTGGCAGGATCTGCTGCCGATGGCCCGCAAGGTCGGCCAGGTGATGATCGCCGGCTTCGGGGAGCCGCTGGTGCATAAGGGTTGCCTGCCGCTCATCCGCCAACTCGACGCCGAGGGTATCGCGGTAAGCATCGTCACCAATGGCATGGCGATCACGCCCCGCACCGCGGCCGAGCTCGCGGCGATCAAAGGCCTCTTCCACATCAATGTCTCGATCGACTCGCCCGACCCGGCCGCCTATTACGCCATCCGCGGCGCCGATGTGAACAAGGCTCTCGGCGGCCTGCGCAACCTCATGGCGGCCATCGACGACCCGAACCGCGTCTCGGTCTCCTCCGTCGTCACCGCCGAGAATATCACCACCCTGCCCGCCTTCCCACCCATCCTCGCCGAGCTCGGCGTGCGCTACTATGTGCTCCAGGAGCTGATCAACTACGTCGATGAGACCACCAACATCGACCCGATGCTGGTGATCGACTACCCTGCCGTGATCGAGCAGATCCGCGCCCGCTGCGCGGAGTTCGGCGTGATCTTCCAGTCCACCATCCCTGAGCGCCTCCACTTGGCCCTGCACGATAACGAGCGCCTCCACGATAGCTTCTACGACGACACCTACGTGAGCGCCGATCAGGCGCGCCAGTGCAACCTCCCCTGGGAGATCCCCTACATCGACAAGGACGGCCTGGTCTACCCCTGCTGCTACGCAGCCTCCCAGTCGGCCGCGGTGCTCGGCGACCTCAAGAAGAGCTCGCTCGAGGAGATCTGGCTGGACACGCCGTACCAGGAGTTTCGCGCTGCCATGCTCGATGGCCGGCACACGCCTGCGATCTGCCGGACTTGCACCGCCGTGCCCCTCGGCCCGCACAATCTGCGGCTCTACGCCGCCGAACTGCTGCCTGAGCGCTCGCAGCTCACCGGGCCGGGCGAGTATCGCCTGGTGGTGCGCAACACCGGCACACGGGCTTGGCGCCGCCAGGATCTGGTGCGCATCGGCACCGCCAGCCCACGGGATCACGCCTCGCCGTGCTACCACGCGAGTTGGCTCGCCGCCAACCGCGTCACGAGCCACGTGGAGGAGCGCGTACCCCCCGGCGCCACCGCCACCTTCCAGTTCACCACGGAGCCCGGCCCCAGCGACACCTTCCAGCTTGTCGTCGAGGGCGTCTGCTGGATCCCGAACACGCGCTTCCAAATGAGTTAGGGTAGAGGGCAGAGCTGATGAGCCGCGAGCGGATTCTGGCCAACCTGCGCACCAGCCTCGCATCGAGCCGCGAGTGGCTGGCCGACGAGGCCGCGCGGGCCCCACAGGAACCGCCCCCCTATGTGCTGCCGCCCGCACCCGACCTCGCGGCCCAATTCGCCCACGAGCTGCAGGGGCTGGAGGCCCACGTGCATCAGGCAGCCGACGCCGAGCAGGCGCTGGAAATTATCGGCCGGCTGCTGGACGAGCGGAGCGCGCGCCAGCTCCTCGCCTGGGATCTGCCGCAGGTCGGGCTGCCCGGCCTCGATGCGCTGCTAGCTGAGCGGGGCATCGCCCTGCTCGACCCTGCGGTGCGGGGCGAGGCCCGCGCGGAGCGGCTGCAGGCCCTTGAGCCGGCGCCCGTCTGCCTCACCGGGGTGGCCTGCGCGATCGCCGAGAGCGGCACGCTGGTGCTGCGCCACGGCCCGGGGCGCCCGCGGCTCGCCTCGCTTCTGGCCCCCACCCATATCGCCATCGTCCGCGCTGACCAGCTCGTCCGCGGCCTCGGCGAGGCGCTCGCCCGCCTGCGAGCCGAGCACGGCGAAGCGCTCTTCGATGAGACCAGCAACCTCACCTTGATCACCGGCCCCTCGCGCACCGCCGATATCGAGATGACGCTCGCCCTCGGTATTCACGGCCCGCCGGAGCTGCATGTGATCCTTGTGGGCGGGTCCGGATGAGAGGCCTGCGCGTCGACGCCGGCCTCGTCACCAAGGCCTCGTGCATGGCGCTGCAGCGCATCTTCCCCCTGCGCGGGCCGCTGCGGCCTGAGAGCAACGCTGGGGTAATGGTCCACCTCCCCCACACCGCCTCCGAGCATCTGGATCTGCCCGCCTGCCCGCAGGAGGCCGGCTGACCGGCCGCGCCCCGGGGTATACTGTTAGGGGCACACGACAGGCGCTGACGCCTATCTGCAAGCTGGAAGGCCTATGAGCAAGCCGAGAGTCTATGTGACGCGCAGGCTCCCTGACGCCGCGATGGAGCTGCTGGAAGCCGCGCTGGAGTTGGAGGTCTGGGAGGAGGAGCGGCCCGTGCCCCGCGAAACGCTGCTGAAAGGCGTGGCCGAGGCCGAGGGGCTGCTCGCCCTGCTCACCGACAGGGTGGACGATGAGCTGCTGGCGGCGGCACCGCGGCTGCGGGCAGTGGCCAACATGGCCGTGGGCTACGACAATATCGACGTGCCCGCCTGCACCGCCCGCGGCGTGCTCGTCACCAATACGCCCGGCGTGCTCACCGAGACCACCGCCGACCTGGCGTGGGCCCTGATGCTCGCGGCCGCCCGGCGCATCGTGGAGGGCCAGAAGCTGATCGAGGCCGGCGGCTGGGGCCCCTGGTACCCGATGCAGATGGTGGGCGTGGATGTACACGGCAGCACCCTCGGCGTGGTCGGTGCCGGCCGCATCGGCACGGCGGTGCTGCGGCGGGGCAGCGGCTTCAACATGCGGCTGCGCTACCACAACCGCCGCCCCAACCCCCAACTCGAGGCCGAGACGGGCGCTCGCTACAGCGGATTGGACGAACTGCTGCAGGAGAGCGACTTCGTGGTGGTGACGGTGCCGCTCACCCCCGAGACGCGGGGCATGTTCGGCGCGCGGGAGTTCGCCCTGATGCGCGAGACGGCCGTCTTCGTGAATGTGGCCCGCGGCCCGATCGTCCGCGAGGCCGAGCTCGTCGAGGCGCTGCGGGCGGGCCGGCCCCGCGCCGCCGGCATCGATGTCTTCGAGCGAGAGCCGATCGGCCCCGACCACCCGCTGCTGGCGTTGCCCAACTGCGTGGCCGTGCCCCACATCGGCAGCGCCACGGTGGCCACCCGCACCCGCATGGCCACCCTCGCCGCCGAGAACCTCGTGGCCGCGCTCACCGGCGGGCGCCCGCCGACCCCGGTGAACCCAGAAGTGCTGGGGAAGTAAGCGGCGAGAAACGGGAAGCGAGAGGGCGGCCGCACCCGCGCGGCCCCGCCGCTCTGCCCCAAACCCAGGCTATGACACAAACCCCAAGACAGTTGCCTCGCGCCCTTCGCGCTTTCGCGCTCTTCGCTTTCGCCCTCTTCGCTCTCGTGTTTTTCGCGGGCGAAGCTTGGGCGGCTTTCGCGATCCAGGACTCCCCCGCCATCCAAGCCTCCCCCGCGGCCCAGGGCTCCGACCCGTTCCTCGAGGCCCAAGCCGCAGCGCTGCTGCCCACCCAAGCCGGCGACCTGGCCCGCGCCAATGAGTGGGACCGCTACACGATCATCGCCGCCCTCAGCCCCGGCACGCTAACCATCCGCGGCACGGTGACGGTGGAGCTCACCAACCGCTCCCGCGATAGCTACCAGCGCCTCTACTTCCATCTCTACCCGAACCACCCCGACTTCGGCGGCCGCCTCGACGTCACCGCCGCCACCGTGGACGGCCAGCCGGTGGCCTCGGGCGTGGAGCATGACGACACGCTGATCTGGCTGGCCCTGCCGCGGCCGATCCCGCCCGGCGCCACGGCGCGGGCCGAGCTCGCCTTCACCACCCGCACGCCCCGCGGCGCCAGCGCCAGGAGCTTCGGCGCCCATAACTTCGAGGCCGGCCTCTGGTCCATGGCCAACGTCTACCCGGTGCTCGCCCGCTACATCCCCGGCAGCGGCTGGGACCGCCGGCCGATCACCAGCCGGGGCGACTTCACCGTCACCAGCACCGCCCTCTACGACGTGACGATCGACGCGCCAGCGGGCTGGACGCTCATCAGCACGGGCACGCGGGTGAGCACCACAAATGTCAACCAGAACGTGCGCCGCGTGCGCTTCGTGAGCGGGCCGCAGCGCGAGTTCTACCTGGGCGCGACGATCGGCCTCGAGCAGGTGAGCACAACGGTGGACGGCACGCGCATCGTGAGCCACTACCAGCGCGACGATGCGCGTGCCGGCCGGCGGGCGCTCCAGGTGGCCGAACAGTCGCTGCGCGCCTTCAACAGCCGCTTCGGGCGCTACCCCCACGCCGAGCTCGAGATAGTTGAGGGCGCTATGACGACCTTCCTTGGCATGGAGTACCCCGGCGTCGTGCTGATCGAGCAGAACCTCTACGAGCGCAACGGCAGCGGCCTGGAGACGACGGTGGCCCACGAGATCGGACACCAGTGGTGGTACAGCCAGGTCGGCAACGACGCCCAAGGCGAGCCGTGGCTCGACGAGGGCCTCGCCAGCTACTCCCAGATCGTCTACTACGAGGCCCTGGGCCAGCCCGAGCTGGCCAAGAGCGAGCTCGACGCCTTCCGCGCCAGTTACCGGCAGCTGCGGCAGGCCGGGCGCGACGCGCCCCTCGCCACGCCGCCCAACGAACTCCGCGGCGTCTACGTGCCCGTGATCTACGCCAAGGGCGCGCTCTTCTTCCACGCCCTGCGGACGCAGATCGGCGAGGCCGCCTTCGACCGCTTCCTCAAGGGCTACTACGCCGAGAGCCGCTACCGCGACATCGCCGGCCCCGATCTGCTCCGCGCCGCTGAGGCCGCCTGCGCCTGCGAGCTCGATGCGTTCTATAACGATTGGGTGCTCACCGCCGCGCCCGTGCCGATCCCGTAGGTGGAACATCCTCCATTGCTTGGAGTATAAGGCCGAAGCATTCGCTGCGCGAATGCTTCGGCCCTACAGGGTCAACCGACCATACTTGTGGTTTTTATATGAATACCCAACACCCTCCCAACGGCATCGCCGTCATCGACGCGCTTCACCTAGGCCGCCCACACGTGATCGCGACCTACCTCCTGCTCGGCGCCGAGCCGGCCCTGGTGGACCCAGGCCCCGCCAGCACCCTGCCCACAGTGGCGGCCGCTCTCGCCACCTACGGCCTCGAGCTCAGCGACATCCGCCACATCGTCCTCACCCACATCCACCTCGACCACGCGGGCGCCAGCGGGCTGCTGATGAGCCACAGCCCCACCGCCCGCGTCTATGTGCACGAGCGCGGCGCCCCTCACCTGATCGACCCGTCGCGCCTCCTGAACAGCGCCACGCAGCTCTACGGTGATCAGATGGAGCGGCTCTGGGGCGAGGTGCGGCCTATCCCGGCGGAGCGAGTGGTGATCTACGGTGAGGGCGAGAGGCTGCAGGCGGGCGACCGCGAGCTGCTGGCTTACGACGCTCCTGGCCACGCCAAGCACCATCTGATCTGGTTCGAGCCGGCGAGCGGGACGGCCTTCGTGGGCGACAGCGCCGGCGTGCGCCTGCCGGGGGTGCCCTTCACTCGCCCGGCCACCCCGCCGCCCGACATCGACATCGAGGGCTGGCTGCGTACGCTTGAGCGGATCGAGTCCCTGGCGCCGCGCCGCCTGATGCTCACCCACTTCGGCCCCTTCGACGACGTAGCCTTCCACCTCGCCGACTACCGCGAGCGGCTGCTGCGCTGGGCCGAGTTGGTGCGGGCCGGGCTTGAGTCGGGGCGGAGCGAGGCCGAGCAGATCGCAGCGCTCGAGGCGCTTGGCGCAGCCGAGGCTGCCGGCATCGATGGGCCCGCGCAAGCCGCACTCACCCAGCAGTCCGGCGACCTCTCCGCCTCCTGGCGAGGGCTAGCCCGCTACTGGCGGAAGCGGCTGCAGCTGTAACATTTGCGCCGCCGCGATAGTCCAATTATTATGAGCGGACCCTGAGAGGGAATGCGGAGCATTCTAGCGCAGCAGAGGAGATCATCGATGCGCGTACTGATCCTTGGCGGCGACGGCTATCTCGGCTGGCCGACCGCGATGTACCTGTCGGCGCGGGGTCACGACGTGGCCGTAGTCGATAACATGGCCCGTCGCGGCTACGATAACGAGCTTGGCGCGGAGAGCCTGGTCCCAATCGCATCGCTGCAGGAGCGCGTGGCCGTCTGGGAGGCGGTGAGCGGGAAGAAGATCACTGCCCACATCGGCGATCTCTGCGACTACACCTTCTTCGAGCCGGTGGTGAAGAACTTCCAGCCGGAGGCGATCATCCACTACGGCGAGCAGCGGGCCGCCCCATATTCGATGATCGACCGCCGCCACGCCGTCTATACCCAGGTGAACAACGTGGCCGGCACGCTGAATGTGCTCTACGCCATGGCCGACCACGTCCCCGACTGCCACCTGATCAAGCTCGGCACCATGGGCGAGTACGGCACGCCCAACATCGACATCGAAGAGGGCTACATCACTATCACCCACAAGGGCCGCACCGACACCCTCCCCTACCCCAAGCAGCCCGGCAGCTTCTACCACCTCTCCAAGGTCCACGACAGCCACAACATTATGTTCTGCTGCCGGATCTGGGGGCTGCGGGCCACCGACCTGAACCAGGGCGTGGTCTACGGGGTGGACACTGAGGAGATCAAGCTGGACGAGCGGCTGCGCACCCGCTTCGACTACGACGGCGTCTTCGGCACGGTGCTGAACCGCTTCCTGGTGCAGGCGGTGGCCGGCGTGCCGCTCACGGTCTACGGGCAGGGCGGGCAGACGCGGGGCTTCCTCGATATCCGCGACACGCTGGCCTGCGTGGAACTGGCCATGCTGAACCCGGCCAAGCAGGGCGAGTTCCGCGTCTTCAACCAGTTCACCGAGCAGTTCAGCGTGCTCGACCTGGCCAACGCAGTGCAGGAGACGGGCCGTGAGATGGGTCTCGACGTGCGGATCGAGCATCTGCCCAACCCGCGGGTGGAGAAGGAGGCCCACTACTACAACGCGGCCAATACGAGCCTGCTCAGCCTGGGCTTGCAGCCCCACTACCTGAACGACACCTTGCTCGAGTCGGTGATCGAGGTGGTGCAGCGCTACAAGGCCAACATCAAGCCCCATCTGATCATGCCCAACGTGAATTGGCGCGAGACGGGCAGTCCGCGGGTCGCCGCCGAGGCCACGGCGGATTAGGGGCGTTTGGAGCGCGATAGAGACGATAGCTCCGCCGCGAAAAACACGAAACGAAAGCGCGATATCGCGAAGAACGAGAACGCGAAAGGTCTCGTGCCTTTCGCGTCTTCACTTTCGCGTCTTCGCGTCTTCGTTTCGTGTTTTTCGCTTAATTTCGCGCCTTTCGCGATCCAAACCTCCGCGATCCAACCCCCCTACCGCGATCCAACC
>DAOUGF010000227.1:0-3485 GCA_034429295.1 Chloroflexaceae bacterium | reverse complement strand
GCTGCTTGGCGCCGCCCAAGCCTCTCTCGTCGCTGCTCTAAGCTTCATGCTTTGGGCGGCGTAGGTACGCCGTTGTTTTGTATAATGCGCCAAGCCTCTGTGTGAGATGCCGGGGCCTATCATAGAACCACAGAAATCTCTCGGTAGGCCATAGGGCCGAAGCATTTGCCCCAGGTTGCGCGTGTGGTACGGGTGTCGTTCCAGACGAATGCTTCGGCCGTACATTCCGAGCGACATAGATCAGAACTGCAAGGAAGGCCGCCGTGGCCGCCCTCAGGAACCTGCCACCGGTCGTGGCGGTAGTTAGCCAGTAGCACAGGCGACAGCGTGGAGAACGAACAGCTCATAGCGCCCCGTCCCGTCGCGGCGTCATCCCTCCTGACCACTTGGGCGCCGCGCCTGCTCCTCGTCCTGATCCTGCTGCTCGGCGGCTACTTCCGCACGCTCAGCCTCGCCGACTGGGACGACGACACCGGCCAGCACCCCGACGAGCGCTTCTTCTCCGATGTCGCCTCTACGGTGCGCCTCCCGGGGAGTCTCGGCGAACTCTACGACTCGGCCCGCTCGCCGCTCAACCCCCGCAACTACGATAAGTTCCCCCTCTTTGTCTACGGGCCCTTCCCGATCATGATCACCAGGGTGGCGGCCGTGGCGCTGACGCCTCCCGGTGCGCTGCCTGAGCTGACGCAGAGCTTCTACGGCCCGCCGCAGACCGGCCTCGACTCAACGCGTCCAAATGAGCGCCGCACCAACTACGGCTCCCTGGTGCCCAACCCCGAGCGCGAGCTCCTGCGCCCGCCCCTCCTGGGCGCGATCTTCAACGCAGAGGGGCGGAACCTCACCGTCTATGGCGAGATCCAGAAGGTGGGGCGGGGCCTGGCCGTGCTCTTCGACCTCGGCTCCATCCTGCTGATCTATCTGATCGGGCGGCGACTCTTCGGCGTCCGGCCCGGGCTGCTCGCCGCCGCGCTGGCGGCCTGCACCGTGATGTCGATCCAGCAGGCCCACTTCTTCGTCGATCCGATCTACTCAACCTTTTTTTGCCTGCTGAGCCTCTATTGGGCGGTTCGCGTGGCCCAAGGCGGCGGCTGGATCAGCTACTCCTTGCTCGGCCTGAGCATCGGCGCCGCGATGGCGAACCGCATTACGATGGCCACCCTCGGCCTGGCCGCGATCGTGGCGGCGGTGGTGGCGGCTGTGCGCTGGGCGCAGGAGCAGGCTCGGCCCGGGAGCGCGGAGGTGTTGTGGCTCGCCCAAGGCCGCTTCCTCACGCGGGGGCTGCCGCTGCTCGTGCTGGCCGGCGGGCTCACGCTGCTCAGCTTCCGCACGTTCTCACCCGACGCCTTCGTTGGCTCGACCCCAGGCTCTCCGGTGGTCACGGCGAGCGCCAGCTTCCTCCAAGGCGCAGGCTTCCTCGACGTGCGCCCCGAGCCCCGCTTCGTCAGCAACCTGCAGTCGGTGCAGAGCCTCGTCAGCGGCGAGCTGGACTACCCGCCCTCCCAGCAGTGGGTCGGCCGCACCGCCTACGTCTTCCCATGGAAGAATATGGTCCTCTGGGGCATGGGCCCCGCCCTCGGCCTCGCCGCTTGGGCTGGCCTCGCGGCCTTCGGCTTGCGCGGGCTTCGCAACCTGCTCTGGCCTCGCCTCGCTCGCCCGCTCCTCAACCCCGCGTGGGTGCTCTTCGCCTGGGTCGCCTTCTACTTCACCTGGCAGGGCGCCCAATTCGCGATCACGCTCCGCTACCTGCTGCCGATCTACGGCGCGCTGACCGTGTTCGGCGCCTGGGGGCTGGCGCGGCTATGGGAGTCCCGAGGATCGCCGGAGGGTGAGCGGCCAGGAAGTGAGGCCGCGGTTCAGCATCGCAACTGGTGGCCGATGGCTGGTGGCCGGTGGTCGGTGATCGGTCGCCTGCTCACCGTCGCTGTCCTCCTCGTCACCTTCGGCTGGGCCTACGCCTTCTCGCGGATCTACACCCAGCCCCACTCGCGGGTGATGGCCGCTCGCTGGTTCGCCGAGCACGCGCCGTCCGGCTCCTACGTGATCTCGGAGATCTGGGACGACCCGTTGCCGCTCCAGGCCACCGATGCCTCCTGGGGCGACACCTATCGGGGCATCAGTTCTGCGCCCTACGCCGAGGACGAGCCGCGGAAGTACGAGGGCGGCTTCGGGGGGAGCGGCCAGTACGAGGAGGGCCTGCTCGATCAGCTCGACCGGGCCGACTACATCACCATCACGAGTAATCGCGTCTACGACAGCACCTCGCGGCTGCGCATGCGCTACCCGGCGCTGATGCGCTACTACCACCACCTCTTCGAGGGGAACCTCGGCTTCCGCCTCGTTGCGGAGTTCACCTCCTACCCCTCGATCCTCGGCATCGAGATCCCCGACCAGGCCGCCGAGGAGGCCTTCCACGTCTACGATCACCCGCGGGTGCTGATCTTCGAGAAGACACCATCCTACTCTCGGGAGCGGGCCAAGGCCTTAATCATCGACGACGTGCTCTGGGCTGAAGTCTACAAGTCGCCTGTGCTGGTGGCCGACCGCAACGCCACCGCGCTCCGCCTCACCGAGAGCCAGTGGCCCCGCTACACCGCCGGCGGCACCTGGGCCGAGCGCTTCAGCCGCGTGAGCCTGGTGAACGCGCTGGCGCCGCTGCTCTGGGTCGGTGTGCTGGAGTTGCTCGGGTTCGCCGCCTTCGCCCTGCTCTTCCGCCTGCTGCCCCGCCTGCCCGACCGCGGCTACAGCCTCGCGAAGGTCCTCGGGCTACTGGTGACGGCCTATCTCGCCTGGCTGCTCGGTAGCCTCGGCATGGATGCCGGCGTACCGGGGCGTGGCGCCACCGAGCCCCTGGGCACGGGGCTCCTCCCGCTGCCCTTCACGCCCGCCACCCTCTGGCTCTGCGCGGCACCGCTGCTCGTGGCTGGCGCCTACGTTTGGTGGCGCTCCCGTGATGAACTGCTCGCTTTCTGGCGGGCGCGCCGGACCGCCTTGCTCAGCGCCGAGGCGGTCTTCCTCGGCTTCACCCTCATCGGCCTGCTGCTACGCTGGCTCAACCCCGACCTCTGGCACCCCGCTCGCGGCGGCGAGAAGCCGATGGAGTTGGCCTACTTCACCGCCATCCTCAAGACCTCAGCCTTCCCGCCCTACGATCCCTGGCACGCCGGCGGCTACATCAACTACTACTACTTCGGGTTTGTTATCGTGGGCGCCCTCACCCAGCTCACGACGATCATGCCGAGCATCGCCTACAACCTCGCCGTCGCCACGACGATGGGGCTCACCGCGCTCGGGGCCTGGGGCGTGGTCTATAACCTGTTGGCGCCACGTCTGGACGACCGACGACCGACGACCGACGACCGACGACCGACGGACGAAGTCGAACACCCGTCAGATGGCCGCCAGCAGCAACCTGACGCTGGCCGGTGGTCGGTTGTCCGTGATTTGTTGTCGTCGGTCGGTGAGCGGCGTGCGCTGCTCTCGGCGAC
>DAOUGF010000226.1:0-13822 GCA_034429295.1 Chloroflexaceae bacterium | reverse complement strand
AGGCCGCTCTCATCGGCGTGGTGGCGCCGCTCCACCCCGTCGCGTGGGTCGATCGAGCGCCGGCTGGCGGGGAACAGAAACTGCCAGCCGGGGTCGCGAGCCGCTCCGGGATATTTCCGCGCCAGCGCGTAGGGCAGATAGACTGCGCCGAAGCCGTCGGCGAGATCCGCCTCGTGGATCTGCTGCACCTTGGCGATCTGCCGCTCCAGCGGGCCGAGCAACGAGGCGGGCAGAATGGTGCGGCGATCCTTGGCGCCCTTCCCGTCTACAACTGTCAGCTCGCGGTAGCCGAAATCGATATCCTTCACCCGCAGCCGCATGCACTCCATCAGCCGCAGGCCCGAGCCGTAGAGCAGGCGCGCCATCAGTCCGTGGGTACCGCTGAGGCCGGCGAGCACCTGCCGCACCTCCTCGCGCGTGAAGACCACCGGCACCTTTTGTGGTCCCCTGGCGCGCTCCACCTCCCCTAGCTCCGGCAGCTCGAGCCCAAGCACCTCGCGGTAGAGGAAGAGCAGCGCGTGGAGGGCCACATTCTGTGTGGAAGCGGCGACATGTTCCTCCAAGGCCATGTGGGCGAGAAAGGCGCGGACCTCATCGGCCCCGAGGTCACGCGGGTGGCGCTTGCCGTGGAACAGGATATAGCGCCTGATGACGCTCACATACGTCTCCTCGGTGCGATAGCTCAGATGGCGCAGGCGGGCAACCGTGCGCACCTCATCAAGCAGCCTCGGCCCAGCCATAAACTCCCCTTTCCTAGGATGCGGCGCTCACTGCTATACCGCGGATCTGCCGAAAAGGGTGTCATGGCATGGGGGCCAAAGGAGCGGTGGGCGGCGCTCTTGCAGCGCTGAATGACCCACCGCAGCCTTTAGATCTGAGCGCAGCGAAGGGCCTCCTCCAAAAGATGCTTCGCTGCCCCAGCGTGACAAAGGGCTTGCCGGAAGGATTGAGCCTGCGGATGCTGCCGGCGAGGAGTGGACATCGCGCGGCAGCGGCCGTTGTTGAACCACATCCACTACGGCAGAGAGCGCCTCGAGCAGTGGGCGCCGGCTGCTCTAGACGCGGCGCAGCTCGCTGGGTTGCGGAACTATTACTCCCGGGGTTTACTTAAATACGTACGAATTGGTTCACCCAAGCTATGATCAGCCTACCGCGGAGCCTTGCCACACGCGCCGACCGTTACACTCTGCGTCCGCCCTACGCGCCCAGCAGCCCGGCCAACCTGCAAGCTCCGCGTACCCGCTCATTCGCACAGCGTGTGGCGCCCGCCATGCCCAGCAGTTCGTCATCGCTGGAGCTAGACGGAGCGAGCGGAAGGAGAAGCTCGATGGCGGCTACCGTACCGCAAACCTCAGCTCCTCCCTTGGTCACGTCGCGGCTGACGCGGGCCTCGGCAATGCTCATCGGACTCGCGGCCCTCAGCGGCGCGCTGGTGTTGCTCGCCGCCGCGGTCATTCTCGCCGTGTTCCGTCAAATCAGCGACACGCCGCGAGCAGCCGTGATGATCTGAGGAGATCACGATGCACCCTCTCTCGTCTGATTGGCGCTTGAGACTCGCCATCGCTGCGGGCGTGGCGACCGGCGCTGCGCTGCTTAGCGCCTGGCTGACCCCTCGCGGGCCTGTTACCACACCCCAATCGCTCATCTCGATGGCGGCAGCGCTGCTGATTGGCATGATCTGCGGGCTGGTGATGCGCAGCCGCTGGAGCACTCTGCTCGTCCCTGCGGTGTACATTGCGGTGTTTGAGCTCGCCCGGCTCGGCGCCGACGGCCCGACGGTGGATGGCATCCATCTCGGCTCGACGTACGGCGTGATCGCCTTCGTCGTCGGGCGCCTGGCCCACGGGCTGCTCGTCCTGATGCCGATGGCCGTCGGCGCCATCTACGGCATCTGGCTGGCCGGCCGCCTGCAGCCGGGCACAGCGCCCGCCATTGGCCTTATCGGCTGGACGCTCACCGGCCTTGCCACCTTGGCGCTGGCCGGCGTCGCACTCGCTATTGCCCGCCCTGCGACAACCGCCCCGATCGTCGGCGCCGACGGCGAGCAACTGCCCAACAGCATCGCCGAGTTGCGCACCATCCGGATCGGCGGCCACGACCAGGCGTTGATGCTCCGCGGGCGCAGCCGCGACAACCCCGTGTTGCTCTACTTGGCCGGCGGGCCCGGCGGCACCGACTTGGGCGCGCTGCGCTCCGACGTGGGGCTCGAACAGTACTTCGTCGTCGCCGCCTGGGAACAGCGCGGCGCCGGCAAGTCCTACCCGGCCCTCGAGCCGTTGGAGACACTGACCGTCGAGCAGATGGTGGCAGATACGATCGCGGTGACCAACTATCTGCGGGAGGAGTTCAGCGAGGAGAAGATCTACCTGGTGGGGAACTCCTGGGGCTCGACACTTGGCGTGCTCGCCGTCCAGCAGCGCCCCGAGCTCTTCCACGCCTACATCGGCGTCGGGCAGATGGTGAGTCAGCGCGAGACCGACCGCATGTTCTATGAGGATACGCTGGCCTGGGCCGAGCGCACCGGCAATAACGAACTTGCGGCCACCTTGCGCCGGACCGGACCGCCGCCCTACGAGAACCTGCTCAATTACGAGCCGTCCAACATGTACGAACACGAGTGGAACGCCTACCCCGAGCTGGACCTGAGCAACGAGATGCCGGCGATCCTGTTCGTCCCCGAGTACAGCTGGGTGGAGCGGTTCAATGCCTTCCGCGGCTTTCTCGACAGCGCGTTCGCGCTCTACCCGCAACTCCAGGATATCGACTTCCGCATCGACGTGCCGCGCCTCGAAGTGCCGGTGTACGTGGTGCTCGGTGAGCACGAGGCCAGGGGGCGGGCAGAGTTGGCGAAGGAGTGGTTCGCCATCCTTGAGGCGCCATCGAAGGAGCTGATCTTCCTTGAGGGTGCAGGCCATCGTGCGCTGTTCGACCAGCCGGCCGCGTTCACGACACTCATGGTGCGCGCCGCGAAACAAACAGGGAGAGCTGACTGACGTTGGCTCGTTTCGAAGAGCAACAGGAATAAAGGCAGGGCGAGCCTGAAAATCCATCAGCTCTACGCCTGGTCAGGGGGCTGAGATTAAGAGAGGAACGCTATGGCGAAGAAGCAGTGGAAAGACCTGAGCCCCGGTCAGCAGTGGGGCATCGTGCTCTCGGGGGCGGTGCAGTTGGCGCTGCTCATTGCGGCCTTGCTAGACATCTACCGGCGGCCCGCCGAGGAGATCCGGGGCAGCAAGAGGCTCTGGGCGCTGGTGTCATTTGTGAACTTCATCGGCCCGCTCGCCTACTTTCTGTTCGGACGCAGGCGGTAATGAGCAGGATAGAGAGCACACGTCTTTAGATCGCAACGCTCGCTATCTCTGGGGCAAGAGGCTGATGCAGCTGACGATCTTCGCAGCGGGTTCACGGGGCGATATTCAGCCCTGCGTCAGCCTCGGTCAAGGGCTGCAGCGCGCGGGCTTCGCCGTGCGGCTGGCAGTGCCCGCGAACTTAGCTGC
Source organism: Chloroflexaceae bacterium (assembly GCA_034429295.1). Taxonomy (GTDB): domain Bacteria; phylum Chloroflexota; class Chloroflexia; order Chloroflexales; family Chloroflexaceae; genus OHK40. The sequence goes on along the minus strand of DAOUGF010000226.1, from coordinate 10,325 downwards.
TTTCGTCCTTGAGCATGGCCTGGGTGTTCATCCGCTCGGCGGGGATGTGCAGCAGATCATGGCGAGCGACGCAGGGCGACAGTTCATGGAGCGGGGCAGCGCCAATCCGATCACATCGATCAGCGCGATGCGCACGCTGCTGGGGCCGGTCGCTCTGCAGATGGCCGAAGATGCGCTCACCGCCTCTCACGACGCCGAGGCCCTGATCAGCCTGGCAGTCCTTGCCCCTTTCGCGAAGTCCATCGCCGAGCTGCGCCGCATCCCGCTCATCCTGGTGGAGCCGACGCCGCTGCTGCCGACGGGCGCCTTCCCCGCGCCGGGCTGGCCCTTGCAGCGGGATCTTGGCGCGCTGCCCAACCGCCTCTCCGGCGTAGTAATGCTCCAGGTGCTCTGGCAATGGTACCGCCCGTTCGTCAATGGCTTTCGCCGGCAGCACGGCCTCCCGCCCTTCACGGGCGCCGACTTCTACCACATCCTGACCGCAACGCCCCTCCTTGGCGCTTACAGCCCCACCGTCATTCCGCGCCCGGCGGACTGGCCTGATGGCGCACGGCCCACCGGATACTGGTTTCCTGACCCACCAACGACTTGGCGCCCCTCGCCTGCGTTGACGGCCTTCCTGGCCAAGGGCTCGCCGCCGGTGTACGTCGGCTTCGGCAGCATGGCCGGGCGTCGTCCGGAGCAGCTTGCACAGCTCGTGCTGGAGGCGCTGGCGCGCAGCGGGCAGCGCGGCGTGCTGCTTACAGGCTGGGGCGGCATCCAAACAGTGGCCGTCCCCGACACGGTGCTGGTGCTCGACTCTGTGCCACACGGCTGGCTCTTTCCGCAGATGGCGGCCGTGGTCCACCACGGCGGCGCCGGGACCACCGGCGAGGGGCTGCGGGCCGGCGTGCCGACGGTGATCGTGCCCTTCGCTGTCGACCAGCCCTTCTGGGGAGCGCGCGTTTGGGCTCTCGGGGTGGGGCCGGCGCCAATCCCCCAACACAAGCTCACGGCTGAGGCCCTGGCCGATGCGATCACCGTTGCCGCGACCCACCCGGGGATCCGGCAGCGCGCCGCTGCCTTGGGTGCCATCCTGCGTGCAGAGGATGGCGTGGCAAACACCGTGACCCTCGTCAAGCACTACCTCAAGGTCTGAACGATGGCCAGCAAGAACGCCCCCCACCAGACGCTCCCCTATCCACGCATGCGCCTCCCGATGGTTGATGGTGGCCGCATAGGACGGCAGAAGCACACCGTCCACGGGCTCCTCGAGGTGGATGTGACCCTGGCCCGCCGCGCACTGCGCGAGCACAAGGCCTGCACCGGTGAGGCGCTCTCGTTCACGGCGTTCGTGCTGGCGTGCTTGGGGCGCGCCATCGAGGCGAACCGGCACATGCACGCCTACCGGAGTTGGCGCAATCAGCTCGTCATCTTCAATGAGGTTGATGTAAATACCCTCGTCGAGATTGAGGTCGAGGGCCGGCGGATCATCCGCCCGCGGATTATCAGGGCCGTCAATACGAAGACCGTGAGGGAGCTTCATGCGGAGATTCGCGCCTTCCAAGGGGCATCGGAGACGAGCGAGGAGGCGCGATTCCTCCGCTGGTTCGTCCTGCTTCCGGGATTCGTCCGGCGCCTGTTCTATTGGGTACTCTTCAAGAACCCTCAGGTGCTGAAGCAGTACTTCGGCACCGTCGCGCTCTCAAGCATCGGGATGTTTGGGACAGGAGGGTTCTGGGGTATCCCTGTGCCGAACCACACGTTACAGCTCACCCTTGGCGGCATCGCCGAGAAACCGGGAGTTGTTGATGGGCAGATCGAGGTGCGCGAGTATCTGAGTGTCACGATGAGCTTCGACCACGACATCGTGGACGGCGCGCCCGCGGCGCGATTCGCTCAGTACTGGAAGGAGCTCATCGAGCGCGGAAATGTCCTTAGCGACGCGGGTTGATCCTCAGAGGCCGCGCTCACCGTGAGCATCCACTCGACAAAGCGGCGGTCTCCTCGCTCTAGGCGCTGAAACAGCCGGTGGAGGACAAGGCTGACGCAACGCCTGTTCGGCAACTATCCTCGTCGGCTCAACCTCCCCTCCCGATGGACTCCTTGGACGGCCCACGATGAGCCTCCACCCGCACCGCAGCCCGGCGCCCGGGATCAACCTCTGCTCGTCCTCGATGCCGCCGAGCCCTGGCGTCCACGGCATCTGCGGCACGCACACCGCCCTAGCGGTCCTCAGCGGAGAACGGTCTTGGCAGCGCCCAAGCACAGCACTTGCCTTGGGCTCAAGCCTTTAAGTGGCAACGCGCATTACTGTTCCTTGAAGAAGTAGCAATGTTCAGTTTGCACTGCCACAGCGCCGATACGTCCTTCAGCAGGCGCCGCGTCAGATGCAGTCGATCTGGGGCGCGACGTCGATCTTCATCACCGAGAACGGCTGTGGCGCTTCTGATGTGGTCGCCGAGGGCGGCATGGTCTACGACACCGACTGAGTGATGTTCCTGCGCGCGTGTCTCGGACAGCTCCAGCGGGCGACGTCGGAGGGTCTGCCTGTCGACGGATATTTCCTCGGAGCGCCCAGGACACCTTCGAGTGGATGGCTACGGCAACCGGTTCGGGCTGATCTACGTCGACTTTGCGACACTTGAGCGGAAGCCGAAGCTCAGCGCCGAATGGTTCCGCGAGGCGGCGCGGCAGAACGCGGTGGTGTAGGCGCAGCAGGGAATGGAGAAGCATCAGCGGGCACGGGAACGATCGCGTAGCGACTCAGAATGGCAGGAGGCCTCGAGTACGACCGCGATGTGAGTTACTATGTGAAGCTAAGAGCCGGTTTGAAACGCTGAGCGGATTGGACGGTGGACGAGCGCTGCCGCCGCTAGTGCGAAAGAACAAGCAGAGCGTACAGCTGCTTTCGTCCTTCGTCACTCATCACTCCTGGGAGGAGGTGAACATGATGGAGTCGGGGACCGACACAAGCCAATCTCGCCTCGAATTGCACCAGGCAGGCGATGCCTCGCACGTTCGCGAGCACACCGACGAGCGCGTGCGCGAGGGCGTCACCATGGCGCTCTATATCAGCCTGTCGCTGCTGGCGGTGCTGGTGGCGCTGCCCTCGTCGCTCGACCCCGGCGCCGCGGCGAGGCCGGCACTGACGATCTTTCTCACGTCGGTGGGCCTCATCCTGGCCCACACGCTGGCCTTCCGGCTCTCGACGCGCCTGGTCGACCACGGCCGGCTGTCGGCTGCCAACCTGGAGCTGCTCGGGGCGCAGCTCATTGGCGGGCTGGCCGTCACCGCCGTCGCGGTCATCCCCGTGCTGCTGATCGGTGGCCCGGCTGGCGTGCGCGTCGCCGAGCTGCTGCTGATCGCGTTCATCGCCGTGGTCGGGTACGCCGCCGCGCGCTCGGTGCCGCTGAGCCGGCCCCGCGCGTTGCTCTACGTGGCGATCATCGTGGTGCTCTCGCTCGGCGTGCTCTGGGTCAAGAACCTGGTCCATCACTGAAGCTACGCCACCAGCCCTGCAAGAACGGTAAGCCAACGGGCAGCGGAGAGGGGGCACGACGCGGTACCGCCCTCTAGGGATAGGCTTATGGGCAGGGGCGACCGGGCAGGCGCCTATCAGGGGCCGACAGGAGCACGGCCGTTGACGAGCACGCCAACCACCTGGAGCCAGGGCGGCTCGGGGAGCGGGTTGCGGAGCAACTCCATGCCGAGCTTCAGCATCACGCGCTGTGAGGCCACATTATCGTAGTCCGTGGTGGCAACGATCCGATAGAGCAACATCTCGTTGAAGGCGAAGTCGATCATCGCGCGGGCCGCCTCGCCGGCGTAGCCGCGGCCGCGGTGCTGGTGATCGATCGCCCAGAAGAGGCCGAGTTCGGGGGAGTGGCCCATAGGTGGGGCGGTGCCAAGGCCCACCTGGCCGAACGGCTGGTAGCAGGGTGCATAGCCCACCGCCCCGATCAGCTCGCCGGTGGCACGGAGTGTGATCGCACGGTCGCCGTATGGCGGCTGGTGGAGGCTGAGAAGCTGCTCGTAGCTCAGCACCGTCCACTCAAGCCAGCGGGCGCGGGCCGCACGGCGCTCAGGGTCTGGCGGCGGAGGAGCCTCGCCCTCGGCGAGCCACACGGTATCAAACAGCCGGGCGGCGGCGTCCAGATCGTCTAGGGTGAACGGTCGGATCACCAGGCGGTCGGTGGTGAGGACTGGCACATGGAGGCGCATTGGCGACTGCTCCTATTAGCGATGGGCTGATGTCTTGAGCGAGATCTCCCTGGGAGCGCGGGCATCCCTCCCGCCGGCACGCAAGCTGCGCTCCCGGGTCAGAACCCTTCTACCCATCGCTGTAAGCTTCACGAGGGATAGGATGGTCGTGGCGCCATTGTAGTATCGCCGCATCGGCGCGGCATCTGGAGTAAGACGGATATGGCAGATACGGAGATCACCCTAGCCGGGGAGACAGTGCTGCTCCTTGCGGAGCACGCTCTCTACTGGCCGGCCCTGGCCACCCTGATAATCGCCGACCCGCACTTGGGCGAGTCGGAGGGCCTCGGGGCGGCTGCGCTCCCGGCGCCGGAGGGCGGTGTCGAGGAGGATCTGGCGCGGCTCGACCGGACGATCGCCCGCAGCGGGGCGCAGCGCCTGATCGTGCTCGGCGACCTGACCCATGCCCGTGCCGGTTTTGCACCGACCATGGTGGCTACGCTCGCGACCTGGCGCGCCCGCCACGGAGAGCTGAACCTGATGCTGGTGCGAGGCAACCATGACATATCGGCGAGCGATCCGCCGGCAACTTGGGGCTTCACCATTGTGAACGAGCCGTTCGCGTTGGGGCCCTTCATGCTCTGCCATCAACCCACCATCCCCACGCCCGGATACATCATCGCGGGGCATACCCACCCTGCGGTGCGCCTCAACGGGCCGGGGCGGCAGCAGGAGCAGCTGCCCTGCTTCCTGATCGGGCCGCAGCGAACGATCCTGCCAGCCTTCGGCGGCTTCACCGGCGCGGTCGCCGTGACCCCTGATGAGGCCGATCACGTGTATGTCGTGACCGACGGCGAGGTGCTCCCGATCCGCTGACGGCGCAGATGAGTGTGTGGGGCTGCAGCCATGCCCGCCAGCGTATGTCCGACGAGCTCGCCTCTGCATGGATGGCGACAGGCCACGGTCGAGCAGGTTGCGGGCGGTCGTCGGTCGTCTGTCGTCGGTCGTCCCCACCCTCTACGGCGCTCTTTAGCGCAGAGCGGCCTCAACCGCCAGGGCGAGCTTGGCCACGAGCTCGTCGAGCTGCGGCTCATCGAGGATGAAAGGCGGCGCGAGCAGCAGATGGTCGCCGCACACTCCGTCGATCGTGCCGCCCATCGGATAGCAGATCAGGCCGTTGGCGAGGGCCTCGGCCTTGAGCCGGGCGTGAAGGCGCAGCGCGGGGTCGAAAGGCGCCTTGCTGCCCCGATCGGCCACGAACTCGAGGGCCCAAAAGAGGCCGCGCCCGCGGATGTCGCCCACGTGGGGATGGTCGCCGAAGACAGCTCGCAGGCGAGCCTCGAGGCCAGCGCCGAGCGCCTGCACGCGGTCCAGCAGGCCGCGCTCGTGAATGGCGCGCTGCACGGCGAGGGCGGCGGCGCAGGCCACAGGATGGCCCATGTAGGTGTGGCCGTGGGCGAGGGCACCTGAGCCATCGGCGATGGCGCGATAGACATGCTCAGCGCAGAGCACGGCGCCGATAGGCGCATAACCAGCGCCGAGGCCCTTGGCGATACAGACGATATCGGGCGTCACGCCCTCCTGCTCGCAGGCGAAGAGCGTGCCGGTGCGCCCCATACCGCACATCACCTCGTCGAGGATGAGCAGCACACCATGGCGGTCGCAGATCTCGCGGACGCGGCGGAAGTAGCCCGGCGCGGGCGTGGCGCAGCCCAGCGTAGCCCCTGCGACCGTCTCTGCGATAAAGGCCATCACCTTGCCTGGCCCGGCGGCGAGGATCACGGCCTCCAACTCGTCGGCGGCGCGACGGCCGTAGGCCTCCGGCGACTCTTCGGGGCGCTGCTCGCGATAGGTATAGCAGGGCGCCACCAAGTCCACCTCGATCAGCAGGGGTGCGTAGAGGGCGCGACGGGCCTGATTGCCGCCGGCGGCGAGAGCGCCGAGCGTGTTGCCGGCGTAGCTCTGGCGGCGGGCGATCAGGCGGGAGCGCGCCGGCTCGCCCCGCTCGACGTGATACTGGCGTGCGAGCTTGATGGCCGCCTCCACGGCCTCGGAGCCGCTGGAGACGAACATAGCGCGGGCGAGGGGCGGCGGAGCATGGGCGACGAGCAACTCGGCGAGCGCCTCGCCCGGCTCGCTGCTGAAGAACGAGGTGTGGGCGTAGGCGAGGCGGGCGACCTGATCGGCCACCGCCGCGACCACCTGCGGGTCGCCGTGGCCGAGGCAGCTCACGGCGGCGCCGCCGGAAGCGTCGAGGTAGCGGCGCCCCTGAGCATCGAAAAGATAGGCGCCCTCACCGCGCACGGCCAGCGGATAGTCGTGGGCGGTGGCGCGATGGAAGATCGCCGACATCAGTGGCCGTGATCCATACGCTGGAGGGGCGGGGGCGGCTCGGCGCCGCGCATGGCGAGCATCTCGCGCATCAGGTCGATCTCCCCTTGCTGGCCCCGCAGCACCGCCTCGGCGAGGCGGACGACCTCGGGGCGGGGGCGAGGGGCAGCGAGGAGATCCTCGGCCATGAACAAGGCGCCCTCGTGATGGGTGGTCATCAGCTGGAGGAAGCGCACCTCGGCCTCGGGCAGTGGCAGAGTGGCGAGGGCGTTCACATCCTGCTGCGCTGCCATGCCCATCATCTGGCCCATGCCCTGCATCGGCGCCTCGGCCCCGGCGAAGGGCACACCCCAGGCATCGAGCCAACCGCTCATGCGACCGATCTGGCTTTGCTGAGTGAGAATGATGTCGGTGGCGAAGGCGCGCAACGCCTCATCAGCGGTACGATCGCGGATGAGAAGCGCCATCTCGACCGCCTGCTCGTGATGGGCGATCATGTCGCGCACAAAGCGCACCTCGGCGCTGCCCTCGCCTGGAGGGCGGCCGAGCCAGAGGGCGACGAGGGCGGCCAGCAACCCGGCGGCGAGCAGCGCGATGATGATAGACGACGGGCGGCTGATGAGGGCCAGCATCTCGCTGGACTGCTGACCCTCATCGGCTACCACGGTCCGGCTACGGAGATCAGCGCTCATCGGGCGTCCCGACACCGCCGATGCAGGAGGCGCCCGGCTCGGGCGTCTGCGAGCCCTGGCGGTACTTGGCGATGAACTGACCTTAGCGAGCGTCGTCGGCGCTGTCGGCGAACAGCTGCACGCCCCACGCGGTGGCCGCCACAGGAGAGGGCTGATCGGGGTAGGGCGAGAGCAGCGTGTAGGACTTCCCGCGGACGAGGCTCTTCAGCCGCTCGATCTGGTCGGCCGGCAGATCCGGCTGATAGGTGATCCAGACCGCGCCATGCTCCAGAGAGTGGACCGCGAGCTCATCCACCACCGGGCTATTGTAGATTCCACAGTTCTGCCAGGTGGGGCGGTGCTCGCCACCGACCGGGGGCGTCTGCGGATAGTCAACATCTGTGTTCACGTGGATGTTGGCAGGGAAGGGGCCGTACGTCTGCACGCCGGCGATCACCTGCACCTCACGGGCGATGTTATAGACAAGCGCGCCAAGCAGGGCCAGAGCGCCCACGCCCGCGATCACCCAGATCCAGTTGATCCTGCTCTTGCGCCGGCGCGGCGAGCTCTTCGGCCGGGCGGCCGGGGCAACTCTTGTGCTCGCCGAAGGCGCGCTTGAGGCCTCTGCGGAGACCGCGCCTGTGGCGCTCGTCGTCGGCGCCGCCTTGCTAACAACGGCCGGCGCCCCTTTGCGATGCGGCGCCTGCCCCGGCCGCCGCTTGCCGCTCCCCTTCGAACTCCCCTTGCTCATGGTTCCAGGTACTTCCAACTTCTAAGGCGCCGTGTAGCGCCAGGCTATTCCTGGCCACAATCCTACCACTGTTCGCGGCTCTCAAGGATGAGCGTTCGCTCAGTGATCGGCGACGGGGCGGAAGAAGATGTAGTGGGGCCCCGTCTCAGTCACAAACTCCTCGCCGAGGGCAGTAAAGCCGAGGGCGGTATAAAACCCGGCCGCTGTGGTGCGCCCGTTGCACCAGAGGGTGAGGCCTCCATGGGCCGCCACATGCCTCAGGCAGGCCATAACCAGCGCACGGCCGTAGCCGAGACCACGGACCTCGGGGCGCGTTGCCATGCCGCGGAGTTGCCAGGGGGCAGGGAAATCGGCGCTTGGACAGGGCAGACGGGCGACTGAGGCGATCCCGACGAGCTCCCCGTTGCGGAAAGCGCCAGCGTGGAGCGTATCCGGCAGGTCGTCGCCGCGGTATACCAATTGTTCGGGCGGTTGGTTCGGTCGCAGCAGGGCGTGGCGCAGCGGGCGCGTGGCCGCCGCACTGATCGCCCGCACCTCAAGTTCAGCCACGGGGCTTCCTCTTGTATCGTCAGGCGAATGTTGGCCGCAAGTGTAGCACGGAACGAGAAGCGCGTTTCACCCCAAGGCTACCGCTCGGCGCGCGCTTCAGCGCTAGAGTGATTCAGGCACTACATCTCTGCCGCCATATAGCGATTGCGTCGAGGAGTATCGTATGGTAGAAGCGCTCAGCCTGCTTTTCTGCTTTGTGCTGCCCCTGGCCCTGATCATCGGCCTGCTGATCTATCTCGCCCGGCGCCCGAGCGGGCCGCGCACCGTCAACCCCTATGTGCAGGCACCACAGCGCGCAGGGGACAATGCAGCTGCAGCGACGAGCCTTGCGGCCTTCAGCAGCTTCGACCGGCTCGTGGCGCGCTGGGCCGAGGAAGGACGGCTCGATCCCAAGGCGGCTGCCCAAGTTCGCGAACTGCTCGCCGAGCATGTCGCGTCAACCCTTGGATCGGCTGCGGCGCCTCGCCGGCAGACGAGCGCGGCCGCGACAGCTACGCCAACGACAGCCGCCCCAGCTATACCGCCGCCGACCGCCGGCGCACTCATCACTCCGCCGCCGAGCACGCCCGCAACTCCCTTCGCGAGCGCACCTCAGGTGCCAGCATGGGCGCCGATAAGCCAGCCCCAGCCAGCAGCCGCGCCCCAGCCAGCGAGACCACCTAAGCCGCAGGGCCCATCGCGGGTGGAGAAGCTCTGGGCCGCGCTGCTCGCGCTCGACACCAGGCGGGTGCTCCTGTTCCTCGGCACCTTCCTGCTGCTGATGTCGAGCCTAACACTGGTTGTATTCAACTGGAACAGCCTACCTCCCCTGGTGCAGTTCGCGATCCTGGCGGGCACTACCGCGGCGATCTGGGCCGGCGGAAGCTGGATGGTGCGCAAGCCGGATCTGGCGGGCGCCGGCCGCAACCTGCAGGTAGTCGCCAGCCTCCTCATGCCTGTCGTTGGCTTCGCCCTCGGCCGGCCAGGGCTGCTCGATCTGGCGCCGCGCCCCGCCTGGCTGATGAGCTCGCTGCTCAGCCTGTTCGCTTACGTCCTTGCGGCCAGACAGACGGGCCGCGCGTTCTATAGTGGCGCTGGCGCGCTGGCGGCCGTAAGTAGCCTGCTGGCGGCGCTCGGCGCCATTGATACCGGCTGGCAGCCTGTGCCTGTGCTGCTCCTGCTGACCGCCATGCTCCCACTGAGCCGGGCCTTGAGCAGCGGGAGCCGGCCGGCCCTGGGACAGGGGCCGCGCTTCGTCGCGCTGATCGGCGCGCCCGCCGTTGCGCTGCTGGCCGGCGCGCTCGCGGTCGCCGGGCTCGCGAGCATGTACGCGCTAGCCGCCACGGCCGGAGCAACGGCGCTCTTCTGCGGGCTCGCCTACTACACCGAGCGGCGACGGCCCTGGCTCTGGGCCGCACTCGCGCTGCTGCCGCTCAGCGCCGAGCTCCTGCTCCGCGCCACCAACGCCGATGAGACGCTGCTGGCACTGGCTCGCTCCGTCATAGCCCTCAGCTACTTCTGGCTGACGGAGCTGTCCGCGGCCCGCCACCGGCCGGCGGCGGCGCCACTCTTCGTGATCGCCCTCGCTCTCGGCGCGCTGGCGCTCCCGCTCACCCTTCAGGCGCCAGCGGCAGCCGGGCTTGGCCTGCCTGCCCTGATCCTCCTCGGCGGCTCGGCCTTCGCACTGATCGAGAGGGGGCGCATGAGCTGGCTAACCAAGGGGCGCGCAGCAGTGGCTCCCGCGGGCCTCGCCAGCACAGGGCTGCTGCTCTTCATGTGGCTGAATGCGCTGCTGGAGCTAAGCGGCCTGGCCCTGGAGGTCCGCGGGCTGGCGCTGCTGCCATTGGCGGCCGTCTATTTCG
>DAOUGF010000225.1:0-3807 GCA_034429295.1 Chloroflexaceae bacterium | reverse complement strand
AGCCGTTCAGGCTCACCGTGACGGGCGGCCGCTTTCCCTTGCCCAAGGCGGCGACGGCCTCGGCGGGGACGCGCAGGCCGGTGGCGTTCTTCATATCGTCTTTGATGACGATGGTGGTGAACATGACGGCCATGGGAAGCCTTTCCACAGGTGTAGGGCCGAGGCGATTCTCCTGCAACCGCCTCGGCCTCCTGGTGCTACCGGTATGCCGGCAGGCCGTCGAGCTCAACCACGGGCCGGACCTCGACGGTGCCGCGGCGGGCCATCGGGATGCGCTCGGCGACGGCGAGCGCGGCCTCAAGGTTCTCGGCCTCGATCATAAAGAAGCCGCCGAGCTGCTCCCGCGTCTCCGCGAAGGGGCCATCGGTGACGAAGCGCTTGCCCTGGCGGACCCTTACGCTGGCGGCCTTCGTCGTGGGCTGCAGGGGCGCGGTGGCGATAAACTGCCCGGCGGCGGCGAGCTCGTGGGCGAGCTGCGTCGACTCCGCGTAGCACGCCTCCAACTCCTCCTTGCTCAGGGCATTCTCATCACCGTAGATCAGCAGCATGTAGCGCATGAGGTAGGGCTCCTGGTTCATCAGCTTGGGTCTATCGGTCTATTGTACACGTTGTGGTCGAATGACGAAGGGCCAGCCGGGGCGCCCGCGCCCCCCGCGGGGCTGGCCGCCCCCGCGCCCCCGGCGTTGGGAGCACGTTGCCTGCGGGGCGCTGCCCCTCTCTACCAGTACCACCTACGCGGTGAGCGGAGGATGCGAGCGGGCTGTGCCCTTCGCGCTCCCCGCCAAGGGGGCGGCCGCCCCCTTGGAACCCCCGAAGCCGATGGCCGCCAGCGCCGAGGGCGCCATCGTTGCATGCCCCTCGGCGCCGAGAGCGGGAATAGCAGCACCAGCGAGCCGTCAGCGCCGGACCTTCTGCGGCAAAGGCGAACGGCTCGCGTGATCGGCTCGTCAGAGGTGGTGGAGCACCCGGCCCCTCCGATCGACGACGACGTAGCCGTCGCGGGTGAGCAGCAGCAGATCCTCACTTGGCTCGGGCAGGGCCACAGGGCGGGCGTTGAGCACTTGGCCGTCGGGGAGCTCGAGGCGCACGGTGGGCAGCGCCTCCTCATCGGCCACGGCCGGCCGCGAGTGCGCCGGCTGGGCCGGGCGGGCGGCCACAGCCGCGCCCCCGACGAGGAAGAGGGCGAACGCCAGCAGCGCCGCGGCCAGCGGCTGCTGCACGGCGAGCGCCACAAAGGCCAGCGCCAGGAGCGCCAGGAGCGCCCACTGCCGCGGCCCGCGCTCCAACATCCAATAGCTTCCCATCTCACTTCTCCTGGCGGCCGGGGTGGCCACACTTGTATGCGGAGCGCCCGAGGGCGCTGAACGGTTCGCACGTTCAGCATACTCCCCCGGTGTTATGCCAGCACTAGCGGGGCGTTAGCGGAGTGTAAGAGCCGTGAGCGCCTGGAGAAGCCCTGAACGCCTTGGCCAGAACCAGGAGGTTCTTGTGAGGTGCGCTTGGGAGTGCTGGGCCCTCAAGTACGTACTGACTTACGTACTCTTCGCGATGCGCAGCGGGGCGCGGCCGGCTACGATAGAGCCAGTTAACCGCCCAGCAGCGAAGGAGCGAAGTGATGACCACGAGCGAAGCGACGCAGATCCGCCAGGGCCTCCCGCAGGGCGTTCGCACGGCGACAAACTATGTGATCCGCGGGGGCGCGGAGGGCAAGGCCAGACTCCATCTGATCGCCGAGGCTCTGGCGCCATCAACTGGCGCGCTGCTCGACGCCGCCGGCATCGACGAGGGCATGACCTGCCTCGACATCGGCTGCGGCGGGGGCGATGTGGCCTTGGAACTGGCCCGCTGCGTTGGGCCTCGTGGCCGGGTGGTCGGGATCGATATGGATGAGGCGAAGCTCGCCCTGGCGCGACAGGACGCCGGCCAGGCTGGGCTAGATAATGTCGAGTTCCAGCAGTGCGACGCCACCATGCTCGATGCAGAGGGCATCTACGACCTGGTGTACGCGCGCTTCCTGCTCACCCACCTGCGAGACCCCCAGGAGATGGCGCGACGGATGGCGCGGGCGGCGAAGCCCGGCGGCCTGATCGTGATCGAGGATATCGATCACAGCGCCGTCTTCAGCTACCCGGCCTGCCCGGCGCTGGAGCAGCACGTCACCCTCTACAACAACGTCGCCCGCAGGCGTGGCGGCGACCCTGAGATCGGCCCCAAGCTGCCCGCGCTGCTGCGGGAGGTGGGGGTCTGCGACCCGCAGGTGCGGGTGGTCCAGCCGACCTTCATGGAAGGGGGCGCCAAGCGGATCCACCAGATTACCCTGGAGAACATCGCCGAGGCTATCACCGCCACGGGCCTAGCTACCGCTGTCGAGCTCGCGACCACGGTGGCCGAGCTGGATGCCTTCGCGCAGGATCCGTACACGCTGATCGGGTTCCCGCGGATCTTCCAGGTTTGGGGGCGCCGCGGCCCGGAGGCTGTGGCGTGCGCGTAGAGCCTCGGCGGTAGCGCACAATAGCCTCAATCGTCAGCGGCCTGCTCCTCGTCCTGCTTCTCGGCCGGCTCCTCGTCCTGCTCGTCACTCTTGGGCGCGGGTCGGCCGAGCAGTGCGGCGACGCTCTCCGCGGTGAGTTGCAAGGCGATGCGGCCATCTGTGATCAGGCGGTCCATCACCGTGGGGTCGCGCTGTTCGACGGGGAGCGCGGCCACGAAATGGTTGAGGATCTCGCTGCGGGTGGCGATCAAATCGTCCCACGTGGCATCGGGGTTGTCGCGGCGCATATCGGCGAGATGCAGCTCGGCGAACTCCAGCAGCTTTGGCGCGGTATCGTCGGTGAGCTGGGCGGCGGCGCCTGCAAGGTAGTAGGTGGGCGCCGTCGCGCCAGGGGCGGTGTCGGCGGGCACCAAGTGGCCGACGATCACCTCGCCCAAGTTGAGGCGCTTTGAGGCGCCGTAATCGGCGACCCGGTAGCGCGTCTCGTCGAGCAGGTCGTGGACAGTGACTCCCTGGCCTTTCTGCACCTCGACGACGACGTAGGGACGGAGCCGGACGGAGCGCCACTGCTCGAGGAGTTGGCGCTCGGCGGGGTCGGTCTCGAAGCTCTCGCTGTCGGCCAACTCGTCAACGAGCGTGCGGCCGTGCTCGTTGCGTACATCGAAGGCGAACCAGGTGAGGAAGCGCTCGGCGCCCCGGTCCTCGAGGCTATCGAGCTCGGAAAGTTGCTCGACGGTGTACTTGCCCTGCCAGAAGCGCTCGAGGGCAGCGGGGAAGCGCTCGGGGACGCTCTGGGCGGCCTCGATGATCTTCGGTAGCAGCGTGTCCTGGGCCTGACGCAGGCGCAGCTGCTCGGAGCGGGCCGCCTCCTCGATGGGGAGGTGGCAGTCCTTGTACTTCTTGCCGGAGCCGCAGTGGCAAGGGTCGTTGCGGCCGAGCTTTTGCTTTTTGGGGGTGGGCTTCGCCACGGTGAACCTCGTGTGTGGGCGGGTCGCTAGCGGGGATTGTACCATGCCTCGGGGCGGCTGCCCCGCTCCTCGCTGAATGCCTCGGGGCGGTGGCCCCATAGCAGTACCACCTGCACGGTGGGTGGTTTTGCGAGTGGGCTCCGCCCCTCGCGCTCCCCGCTGAATGCCTCGGGGCGGTGGCCCCGTAGCAGTACCACCTGCACGGTGGGTGGTTTTGCGAGTGGGCTCCGCCCCTCGCGCTCCCCGCCAAGGGGGCGGCTGCCCCCTTGGAACCCCCGAAGCCGGCGGCCGCCAGCGCCGAGACGCCATCGCTGCATGCTCCTCTGCGCCGAGAGCGGGCATTGCGTT
>DAOUGF010000224.1:0-14932 GCA_034429295.1 Chloroflexaceae bacterium | reverse complement strand
TGGTGCCAGGGCGAGGCATCGTCGTAGGCTATGTTAGTCTCGATGCTCATCGCCAGGGCGCCGCCGGCGAGCCGCAGCAGCGGGCTGGTGAGGCTGGGCGGGCCGAGCTCAGCGGGGAGCGGCACGGAGTGCCAGGGCGACCAGCTCGCGCCATCGTCGGCGCTGGCGCTTAGCAGGATGGCCATCGGCAGGCAGCCCTCGGTGGCGGGGTTGAAGAGCGGCTGGCCAGGGTGGCTGCTGCGATCCACCCACATCGCGGCGGCGATCAGGGCGCCTGGGGCCGTCTCTGTGAGGTAGCAGAGCTTGAGCGAGCCCGTAGCGCCGTTGATCGGGGGCGGCGCGGGGAACGGCGCGGGGCCGCGCCAGCTGCGGCCGCCGTCGGCGGAGCGCCAGAGCTCGATCCGCTCGTCGGCGCTGTCCTTGCTCGACCCGGCGCGGAGCGTGGCGATGAGCTCCCCGCTGGCGAGGGCGACGGCCGCTGGGAACGTGAGCGCCGCCCGGTTGGTGCCAGGGGTGGCGCGGCTGAGGATGCCCCGCTCCACGATCTGCATCTCAGGGCCCCCAGTCGCGGTAGCGCTCGGCGAAAACGCGGCGGCAGGCCTCGTACAGCTCCTCGTCGCAGCTCTGGTAGGGCGAGAGCAGGCGCAGCGGCATCTCGTCGAGGCCGGCCATACGGACGATCATCTTGTCGTAGGCGCCATCGATCCGCTCCTCGGCGAGGGCCGGGCCGAACACTTCCCGCAGCAGCGTGATGAAGCCGTGGTGCAACTCGAGGGCACGGGCCAGCCGCCCCTCGCGCCCGGCGTGGAAATACTCCCAGGTCTTGTGGGGCGTGAGGAGTCCGAACGACGAGAGCAGCGAGCACTCGCCGAACATGCAGCCGTAGAGGAAATTCTCCTCGCCGAAGAAGTGCTGCAACTCGGGCGCGTTACTCATCAGGTCGGCGGCCCTGGCCGAGCCGCCGCCGGTGTTCTTGGTCGCCACGAGATTGGGCACCTGCTCAACCAGGCGCCGGTAGTCGCGGCCGGTGAGCAGGCGCTTGGCTCGCGGCAGGTTATAGTGGAGGAAGCTGGCGTCGGGGAAGCTGCCGCATACATCGCGGAAGTAAGTCAGCACCTCGGCGTCGCTCAGAGCGCCCCAGCTCGGCAACACGATCTGGAAGGCGCGGAAGCCGGCCTCGTAGGCGTAGCCGATCCGCTCCACGGTGCGGGCGGTGGAGAGATCGATCACGCCGACCATGGCGTGGACGCCGTCGTGCCGCGTTTCCTCGCGAAACAGCTCGACGATCTGGCGGAAGCGTGGCGTGTCCACGGCGTAGCCCTCGCCTGCGGTGCCGAAGATGTAGAGGTGGCGGAAGCCCCGCTCGAGGAACAGCCGCACCTCGCGGCGGAAGACATCCTCTAGCAGCTGCTCGCGCTCGTCCCAGGGGATCTCGCAGGAAACCAGGACCGTCTGCGGGTAGCGGGCCACGGCGCCTCCTTCAGATTGCGGTTTGCCTGCTATACCTTGGCCTCAGCCGTATGGATCGGCAAGGCGCCGGAGCGGTACTCGGCCTCCCAGAGCCGAACCGTCTCGTCCACGAAGTCATCCACGGGCCGATCGATACCGTGTACGCGCATCAGTTGGGGGAGCCAGTGGCGGCCGTAGGCCACGTGCTGGCGCTCGTCGGCCATGTCGTAGCTGAGGAACTGGGCCGAGAGCTTATCGCCGGCCTCGCGGTAGGCGGCGAGGCGCTTGCGCCGGTAGGGGAAGGCGTGCTTCTCGTTGCCCATGGTGAGCAGGCAGTACTGGGTGGCGGGGTCGTACTGGCTGCGCCAGGCGTAGATCCGCGTGTTCTGCGGCACCCTGGTGTAGTCGAAGCCGTGGCGGGCCAGCCACTCGATGCCAAGCCGGCAGTGGCGGGTCTCATCGTAGCAGTGGCGGGCGCTGTTGTAGGTGAACTCCCAAGGCATGCCGGGCGAGAGGTAGAGCACCAGCGCCACCGTCTCGGCGGCCAGCATCTCCTGGCTGTAGCTCTCGAACTCTTGCAGGCGCTCGCTCTCCAGGTCGGCGGCGCTGATGAGCTTGCCGGCGTTGCGGTTCACCAGGCTGAAGCGCTCGTCGCGGGCGGCCTCGCGGGGCGGGCTGAAAGGGCAGCGGCAGGCGGGCGGCTCTGGGGCCGGCCCGCGCGGCTCGCGGCCGGTCACGCCCCCGGCGGCGGCGAGAAGCGCGGCGATGTAGCGCTCCCACTCGCCCGCCGGGTGGTCGGCCAGGAGCTCGGCGCCGGCGGCCTCGTGCTCTTCTTCGTCGAGCAGGATGTGCTTAAAGGCGTAGAGCGTGGGGGCGTCGGGGTTCGCGAAGGTCTGCGCCATGTGCCAGCGGTAGGCGACCGCCAAGGCGGGCTTGATCACCCGCAGGAAGCCGGCCAGCAGATCCTCGGCGCTGGGCGCGTGGATGGCCTCGGCCATGAGCTGGATCAGGGCCTGGTCGTCGGGGTCGCGGAAAGCCGGCGTCTGCACCTCGCGGAGACGCTGGTAGAGCTGTTGGACGTGCTGGGCTTCCTCCCAGATCAGCCGGCCGATCAGCAGCTTCTGCTCCATGCGCGGCGTGGCCGGCAGCCAGCCCGCCAGCGCCCGCAGCAGCTCGTACTCGATGAAGCGGTAGCGGTTGAGCAGCCGCTTGTTCTCGGCGAAGTCCACCTGCTCCTGGGGCTCGACGATGATCATGGCCGGATTCTCCATGCAACGGCCCGCCGTACCCACGGCGCGCAGCGCAATCAGGCTGATCAACAAGTCATCTGGTTCTACAACTATACCACTCGGGCAGAATCGCTGTCAATACGATTGACAGTGCCCCGGCCTTCTGGCATACTGGTCCCATAAAGGTACCACTTCAGATCGGTTGGAGCGCTGCGATGCTAGAGCCGCTTTCCCGCGACACACTCACCAGGCAGGCCACCGAGACGCTGCGGCGCTTCATCCTCACGGAGGATCTGCCGGCGGGCGCGCAGTTGCCGAGCGAGCGAGAGCTGAGCGAGAGCCTCTCGGTGAGCAGGAACATCGTCCGCGAGGCCCTCAGCGTGTTGGTGGCCGAGGGGCTGATCGTCAAGCAGCCGGGGCGGGGCATCTTCGTCACCGACTTCGACCGCGAGGCGGTGGCGCCCCAGATCGCCGTGTCGGTGGACTACAACGGCCGCAACCCGGCCGCCCTGAGCGAGGCTCGCGCCGCGATCGAGCTCGGGGCTGCGGGGCTGATCGTGCGGCGGATCAGCGAGGAGCAGATCCAGCGGCTGGAGCAGATCAACCGCACTCTGGAGGAGAATCTGCGGGCGCAGCGCAGTACGATCAAAGAGGATATTGAGTTCCACAAGGTGCTGCTGGAGGCCACGCAGAACCAGGTGCTGATCGGCATGCTCCCGCTGTTCATCGAGCACTTCCGCCTGGCGGTGCTCCACAAGCCGAGCGCGATCTTCCACAATCCCGAGCGGATCGTCGCCGAGCACCAGCGGATCATCGCCGCGCTGCGCCGCCGCAGCTTGCCGCAACTCCGCCAGGCCCTCGCCAGCCATCTGTACCTCCCCGAGATCGAGGAGTAGCGGGAGCCGGCGCCGCCGCCACCTGCTTAGAAAAAGGGAGCCATTCATGATCCGCGGCATTCTGCCGGCGCTGATCACACCCATGGACGACGACGGCGTCGAGGTGAACTACGACAGCCTCGGGAAGCTTGTCGAGCAGCAGATCCGCCGCGGCGTGAGCGGCTTCTTTGTCTGCGGCGGCACCGGCGAGGGGCTGCTGCTCACCCCCGAGGAGCGGACCAGGGTGGTGGCGGCGGTGGTCGAGGCGGCCGCGGGCCGCGCCAGCGTGATCGCCCATATCGGCGCGATGGATACCGCCACAGCGGCCAAGCTGGCCGGCGAGGCCGTAGCCCTCGGCGTTGACGCGGTCTCGGCTGTGCCGCCGATCTACTTCCGCGTGGACGACGACGCCCTCGTCGAGCACTACCGCCTGATCGGCGAGGCGGCGCGGGGTGTGCCACTCTACCCCTACCAGATCCCATCGGCCACGGGGGTGGACCTGAACGCGCGGCTCATGGAGCGGCTGCTGAGCATCCCGAACCTGGCGGGGATCAAGTACTCGTCCTACAACCTCTACGACATGCGCAACATCATCGAGCTGGCGCCGGGGCGGCTGAGCGTGCTCTCGGGCTTCGATGAGGTCTGCCTGGCCGCGCTGAGCATGGGCGCCCACGGCGCGATCGGCAGCACCTACAACGTGATGCCTGCCGCCTTTGCGGCGCTCTACCGGGCCATGGAGGCGGGCGATCTCGCGGGCGCCCGCGAGCTGCAGTTCCGGGCCAACCGGGTGATCAAGGCGCTGCTCACCGCCCCGCTGATCGCCGGCCTGAAGGCCGTGCTCAGCGCCCAAGGCATCCCCTGCGGCGCGCCCCGCCGCCCGCAGCGCCCACTCACCCCCGCCGAACGCGACAGCCTGCTCGCCGCCGTGGCCGACGCCGGACTGGAGGCGCTGGAGGCCGAGGCCCTGCAGCGCCTCCCCACACAGCTGTCGGCTTAGCGCAGCGCCCCACGTGCTGCCACCGGCCACACCACCTTCACCTCGCCGCCGCGCACGCCGACGATCTCGTTGAACAGGTTGCTGACCACACAGCAGTGGTTGGGGATCACCGTCACCCGCTCGCCCACGGCTGGCCGCCGGGCGCAGCCGCTGAGATCGACCTGTCCATGCTCCTCGGAGAGGCTGGTGATGCGGGCCTCAGGATACTCTACGAGCATACCGTAGCCCTGGAGCCCGAGCAGGTCCGACGAGAGGGTCTTGCTGCCGCTGTCGAGGATGGCGCGATCGGCGGTGGGTCGGCTCACCACCGTGGCGATCACTGTCAGCGCGCACTGATCGAGCGTCATCGCGCCCGAGGCCAGGATGTAGCGGTCGCCGTAGACATAAGTTCCAGCGCGGTGCTCGGTGACCTCTGGA
Organism: Chloroflexaceae bacterium; assembly: GCA_034429295.1. Lineage (GTDB taxonomy): Bacteria > Chloroflexota > Chloroflexia > Chloroflexales > Chloroflexaceae > OHK40. Next base: position 9,965 of record DAOUGF010000224.1, on the reverse strand, counting down.
TGCTCGTGGGCCTGCCACATCCTGGGGGTGCCGCCGCCGCTCACCCGCTCAACCTCCAGCCCGCGGGCGCGGATCTGGGCCACGGCCTCGCGCATGAACGGGCTAGTGCCGGCGCCGGTGGGGTAGGTCATCAGGCCGCCGAAGCGCAGCCCCGGCGAGCGAGCGATCAGCAGGGCGAGCTCGGTAGCCTCCTGGGGGCTCTGCACGCCGCAGCGCCCGCCCCCCGTGTCGCACTCTACCAGCACCGGCAGCTCCAGCCCCGCCGCGGCCATCGCGGCGGAGAGGCCGCGGACGACGGGCTCGGAGTCGGCGGTGACGCTGATACGCGCGCGGCGGGCCAGGGCCGTCAGCCGCTCCAGCTTGGCGGCGCCGACGATGTTGTAGGGGATGAAGATGTCGTCGAGGCCGGCGTCGGCCATCACCTCGGCCTCGCCGAGCTTTTGGCAGGTGATCCCGGCGGCGCCGGCGGCCAGCTGCATCTGGGCGATCTGAGGGATCTTGTGGGTCTTGATGTGGGGGCGGTTAGCGATGCCATGCACGGTCAGGTAGCGCTGGAGGGCGGCGATATTCGCCTCCAGCCGATCGAGGTCTACCACGGCCACCGGTGTGTCGAGTTCGTCGATGCGCATAGGTTTAGTCCAATCCCAACAGCGCGTCGCGGCGCCAGGCGATGCCGAAGACGAGTGACTTATCGACGGGGCGCCAGACGGCGCTCATCATCACCTTCTCCTCCGGCACCTGGCCGCGGTACGACGGCGTGTGGGTGTCCACGATCATCTGTTCACCTCCCGAGGTTGAAGAGCTGCGCGGCGTTGCCGTAGAAGATATCCTCGATCTGGGAGTCGCTCAGGCGCAGGCGGCGGCAGGCCAGGGCCAGGGCGCGGAGCGACTCGAGGCCGACGAGGGCGGGGCGCAGGTCGGCGTGGCGTTCTTCAAGGGTGGCGCCATCGGCGTAGAGCCAGTGGAACGAGTCGCCGATCGCCACGCAGCGCCCCCGCAGGTGGCTGATGGGGAAGTCGCTGCCGTAGAGCAGCCGCCCGTGGCCGAAGGTCTCCACGATCGCCTCGAAGCCGCCGGCCTCCGTGACGGCGCTCGTGTCGAACCAGAGGTTGCCGAGGCCGGCGAGGGCGCCGACGCCCTCGATCGTGTGCCAGGGATTGAAGCCGCGGCCAGCGTGGGCCAGGATCAGCCGCATGTTCGGGTAGCGCTCGCAGTAGCGGCGCAGCGTCGCCTGATTCGCCGGATCGGCTAGCGCCCTGTCGCGCACGAGGTGGACGGTAACGCTGAGGCCCTCCTCATGGGCGACTCGCGCGAGCGCCTCGGGGAAGTACTCCTCCAGAGGCGCCTGCCAGGTGGGGCCGTCCAGCTTCGCTAGGGTATGGTAGGGCTTGAGGCCCACGAAGCCGCCGCGGCGCACTCGCTCGCGCACCAGCTCCGGGTCGTCGTCGGGGGCGACGATCAGTTGGGGGAGCGCCGCGAGGCCTCGCTCACGCCCGGCGGCCGTCTCGGCGGCCACGTACGTGTCGTTGGCCTCGCGCTCGCCGGTGAAAGCCAGCCCGAAGCAGAGGGCGCCGGTGGTGCGGCCCGCGCCATGGAGCCAGGCGATATCCTCCGCGAAGCGCTCCGCTCCCACCTCGGCGGGCGTGGCCGCGAAGAGTGGCGGCGGCCCGGCCTGGCCGTAGTGGGCGTGGCGGTAGAGGTGGACGTGGGCGTCGAAGATGCGCTCCGGCAGGAGGGGCGCAACCGTGCGCTCGTACAGGTCGTGGTCGGCGTCGAGCAGCTGCCAGTGGCTCATTGCTGATCCAGGATCGTCTCGAGGAGGCGCAGCCAGTTGCCGTGCATGATCGCGGCGATATCGGCGTCCCCGTAGCCGCGGCGGGCCAGCAGCTCGGCCAGGCGCTGCAGGTCGGCGATGGTGTCGAGGTCGTGGGGCGATTGCTCGCGGCCGAAACCGCCGTCGAGGTCGCTGCCGATCGCGGCGTGGCGGCTGCTGCCGGCCAGCTGGCAGATGTGGTCGATATGCTCGGCGACTCGCTCCAGCGGCACGGGCGGATTGTTGGGCGCGCCGACGGTCCAGCCGGGCTGCAGCATCCAGGTGTCGAGGGCGGCGCCGATCACGCCGCCGCGGTCGATCACGGCCCGCAGCTGCTCGTCGCTGAACTGCCGCTGGTGGGGTACGAGAGTGCGACAGTTGTTATGGCTGGCGAGCAGTGGGCCGTCGAAGCGCTCGATGGCTTCCCAGAAGGCCGGGTCGGAGAGGTGGGTCACGTCGAGGGCGATGCCGAGGCGCCCCATCTCGCCGAGCAGGGCGCGGCCGAGCTCGGTGAGCGGGGCCTCGGTGGCGGTGCCGCCGGCGTAGCGGCCCGGGCCGTAGTGGGCCGGCCCGACGATCCGCAGGCCGAGCTCGCGCCACTCCTCCAGCTCCTCAGGGTCGAGGATGGGGTCGGCGCCCTCCATGCTGATCACCATGCCAACCGGCGGCGGCTCGCCGGCGGGATCGGCCTCCCAGCGCTCCCAAGCGGCCATGTGGGCGGCGAAGGCGGGGCGTGTGGAGATCACGCGGGCGTGGCCCTGGCGCTCCAGGGCGCGGTAGTAGGCCAGTTGGCCGCGGGCCACGGCGTTGGACTGGGTGGGCGAGGGGTAGTCGATGTGCGGCACGTGGGCGCCCGTCGAGCGGGCCAGCAGCGTGGCGAAGCAGAGGGCAACCCGGCCACGCTGCAGGTCGGGCAGGGCCACCGTGCCTAAGCCGCGGCCTTTGCCGGGCACGCCGCCCTCCATCGTGCGGATACTGTGGACCGGGCGGGTGAGGTCGCGGTTCCACTGCAGCGCGTTCCAGGCCAGATCCAGGTGAGCGTCTACGATCAGCATGGGCGATTCCTACGGCAGCTCCACGTCGTGGCTGGTGAGGATCTCGGCGGCGCCCTCGGTGACGAGCACGGCGTGCTCCAGGCGTACGGCGGTCTCTCCGGGGAAGTAGATCCCCGGCTCTAGCATCACGACCATGCCGGGCTCGAGGGCTACGCGGTTGTACGGCACGATCCGCGGCTCCTCGTGGGGCGTGGCGCCCACGCCGTGGCCGGTATGGTGCGGGTAGACGGGGTAGCCGGCGTCGGCGATGAACCTCCGCACCTGCCGGTCGATCTCGCCGGCGATGGCGCCTGGACGAACGAGAGAGATCGCCAGGTCGAGGGCGGCGCGGGCGGTGCGGTGCATAGCGATCTGCCGCTCCGAGGGCGGGCCGGCGTAGTAGGTGGCGCAGCTGTCGGACCAGTAGCCGCCTAGCTGAGTGCTGAGGTCCACGATGAATGAGTCGCCCTCGCGGATGGACCATGTGCCGGGCCAGCCGCCGATATTCATCTCGCGGTAGCCGACCGTGCAGTCGTTGCCGACGGCCACCCGCTCGCCGGCGGCAGCCTGGATGGCGCCCTCAAGGGCGTTCCAGACATCGATCTCGCGGTTGCCGGGGCGCACCGCCTCGCGGGCCGCGCGGTGCCCGACGGCCACCAAGTCGAAGTTCGCCCGCAGCAGCGCCAGCTCTTCGGCGGTCTTGCGGCGGCGCAGCGGCTCCAGCCAGCCGTCGATCGGCGTGAGCCCGCTGGCCGCGGGGAGGGCGTGGGCCAGGGCGGCGGGGAGATCGTTCAGCTCGACGCCGATCGGGCCGGCGGCGCCGTCGCCGGCCGTGAGGGCGCGCAGGGCAGCGGCGAGGTTTGCGGCGGCGGCGATCGGCGCCTCGATCGTGTAGCCGAGGTAGCGCTCGACGGGGAGGCCGCTGGCGGTGGCCGCCTCGGCGTGGCCGTCCATCACGAGCAGCGTCCAGGCGCCGCCCGCGTACCAGAGCAGAGACGGCCCGCCGGCGAAGGGGTTCGGGCCGAGGTTGACCGGCGGGGCGAAACCGGTGAGCCAGAGCAGGCTGGCCCGGCTGGCGAAGAGCGCTCGTTCCAGGCCGCGGGAGGCGAGCAGGGCCTGGGCGCGCTCGCGCTGTTCAGCGTGCATTGTCGCGCTCCGGAAAGATCTGGCGGATGAGCCGCAGTTCGAAATCCATATGCTCCTCCATCGCGGCCCGCGCGCCCGCGGGGTCGCCCCGCTCCACAGCGGTGAGGATCGCCTCGTGGAGCGCCACCTCGGTTCGCACGAGGGCCTGCAGCTCGTCGGGGCCGAGGGTGTTGAATTCGCTCTCGCGCAGGCTCTGGGGCACGGCCCGCAGCAGCGTCTCCAGCACCGGCGGGAAGAAGGGGTTCTGTGAGAGCTCCGCGAGGCCGATATGAAAATTGTGGTGGGGGAGGTTGAGCGCCTCGTGATAGCCCTTGCCGAGCATCAGCTCCTTGTAGCTGGCGAACACCGCTCGCAGGCGGGCCAGGCCCTCCTCGCTGGCGCGGGCGGCCGCCAACTCGGCTACCGGGCACTCGATGGTGCGCCTGGCCTCGATCAGGTGCAGGCGCATGGCCCGCTGCAGCGAGAGCGGCAGCGCCGGGCTGTCGAGCTTCGGCTGCAGGCGGGTGACGCCCTGGCTCACAAAGGAGCCCTGGCCGTGCCGGCTCTCCACCAGGCCCATCACCGCCAGACCCTGGAGCGCCTCCCGCACCGACGAGCGGCTCACGCCGAGCATCTCGATCAGCTGGCGCTCTGATGGCAGCCGGTCCCCCGGCTTCAGCTTGCCGGACTGGATCTGCCGGACGATCTGCTCGACGATCGACTCGACGACAGTGACCTTGCGCGGGCGCTCGAAGATAAGGTCAGGCATGGACGCTGCCCCTAGTTGTGCAGTTCGGAAGCGGGCTGGGGGATGGGTGACGACCGGCCACAGACGACAGACCATGGTCGGGCGGCCAAGTGTGGCTTACTTGTCAGACCAGCCGAACTGTAGCACACCCTGCCTCACGTCGCAACGGAGCCGCGTTTCTTCTGGCGAAACAGAAGCTGCTTGACACGGAGGCGAGCTGGCGATTACAGTAGGCCCATCCCAATACTAGCTCCTGGGCTCATCGATGAGCGGTTAGCGTGCCCTTTCGCTGCCTCCTGCTCCTCGCCGCAAGCGGCTGAACGACTCGACACGCGGGGCGCCTCCCACGGCCCGATGGCCGTGGGGCCGGCAGCTTTTCGCCTACCGCTCCGCTGGTCCGGCCAGCATGATCTGCAGGCAAGGAGGCACCGCTGGATCTGCTGAACCTCCACGAGCTCGAGGCGCGGGCCCGTGAGCGCCTCAGCTCAAGCACATGGGCCTACTACGCGGGGGGCGCCGACGACGAGTTGACGGTGGCCGAGAACCGGGCCGCCTTCCAGCGCATCAAGCTGCGCCCGCGCGTACTCGTCAACTGCGCTGAGCGCAACTTGGGCGTGGAGCTGTTCGGTCGCCGGCTGAGCCTGCCGCTGGTGTTGGCGCCCACCAGCCACCAGGTGCTTGCCCACCCCGACGCCGAGATCGCCACGGCGCGGGCCGCAGCCGCCGCCGGTACCCTGGCTGTGCTCGGCACCGGCAACCACTACAGCGTCGAGGAGGTTGCCGCGGCCAGTGACGGCGCCCCCTTCTGGTTCCAGCTCTACTGCTACGAGCCCTTCGAGGTCACGGCGCGAGTAGTGCGCCGCGCCGAGGCCGCTGGCGCGAGCGCCCTGGTGCTCACGGTGGATGCCTGCTATCCGCCGCGCCGCGAGTCGCTCATCCGCAGCGGCTTCCGCCTCACGCCCGCGGTGCGCTTGGGCAACCTGCAGGGCGTCGGCCTCCGCGACGATCTGCTCGCCCCTAACGGCGGCCTCACGCCGGAGTTCGTGGCGGCGCTGCCGCTCTCGCCCCTCACTTGGGACGATGTGGTCCGCATCCGCGAGCTGACGGCCCTGCCCCTCCTGCTCAAGGGAGTGCTCACCGCCGAGGACGCCCTGCTTGCCCTGGAGCGGGGCGTGGACGGGCTGATCGTCTCTAACCACGGCGCCCGCCAGATCGACGGCACGCAGGCTGCGATCGACGCGCTGCCCGCGATCGCCGATACCGTGGGCGGCCGCATGCCTTTGCTGGTGGATGGCGGTGTGCGCCGCGGCACCGACATCGTCAAAGCGCTCGCCCTCGGCGCACGGGCGGTGCTAATCGGGCGGCCCTACCTCTGGGGCTTGGCCCTCGACGGTGAGGCTGGCGTGCGCCTCGTGATCGAGCAGCTGCGGGCCGAGTTCGACAACGCCCTGGCCCAGCTTGGCCGCCCGAGCGTAGCCGACCTTGGCCGCGATGTGGTGACGGGCGGGCCATGCCCGCACTGCGGAAGGTAGCCTGATGACGACGGTGTACATCCCCGACCCGGCCGAGAGTCTGGCGCCCTACAACGAGGAACGGGCGGCGGCGGCGGCGTGCGGCGCGGAGCTCGTGATCGGCGATGGCACCCTGCGCGACGCCGAGGTGATCCTCACCGTCGGCTTGATGACGATCGACGCCGCGGCGATCGCCGGCCTGGAGCGCTGCCGCCTGATCGTGCGCTACGGCATCGGCGTGGACACGATCGACTTGGCGGCGGCCACGGAGCGGGGCATCGTTGTGGCGAACGCGCCGACCTACTGCGTCGAGGAGGTCTCCGACCACGCGGCGGCCCTGGCCCTCAGCCTCGCCCGCCGTGTGCCGGCGCTCGACGGTATGGTGCGCGGCCAGGGGTGGAACGTGGCTCAAGCCGAGCTCGGCGGCATACGCCGTATGCGCTCGCGGACCCTCGGGGTGGTCGGGATGGGCCGGATCGGCAGCGCCGTCGCAGCGAAGCTGCGCCCGTTTGTGGGCCGGACCCTCGGCTACGACCCCAATCTGACGCCGGAGCAGATCGCCGAGCGGGGCGCCGAACCTGCCGGCTTGGAGGCGCTGCTCCGAGAGGCGGATATCATCTCGCTCCACGTGCCGCTCAGCGCGGCCACCCGCGGCCTGATCGACGCCGCGGCCCTGGCCCTGATGAAGCCGACGGCCCTGCTCGTGAACACCAGTCGCGGCCCGATCGTGGACGAGGCGGCCCTGGCCGTCGCCCTGGCCGAAGGCCGGCTCGGCGGGGCGGCGCTTGATGTGGTGGAGCAGGAGCCGCTGGCGCCGGACTCGCCGCTGCTCGCGATCGACCCGCGGCGCCTCGTGCTGACGCCCCACGCGGCCGCCTCTTCGGACGACTCGCTCCTCGACCTCCGCCAGGAGGTGATCGCCGCGATGCGGGCTGTGCTCTCCGGGCGCTGGCCCGCATCCGTGATGAATCCCACCGTCACGCCGCGCGTACCGCTGGCCCGCTGAGCTTGCGGGCTGGCTCGTATCATTGACAGTGCTGAGGCCCACCGGTATAGTGGTCCTATCCATGAACCAGCTCCCTAGATCACTTGCCATGCCCTCGCATCCGCTCTGCAGGAAGGAGGCACCATGTCCCGTCGTGCACCACGCTGGCTGATCCTCGCCCTGGTGGCGATCGCGGCCCTGATCGCGGCCTGCGGCGCCCCGGCGGCCCCCGAAGCGCAGCCGACCGCCGCCCCAGCCCCCACAGATGCCCCCGCGCCCACCGAGGCGGCAGCCGCGCCCACCGAAGCTGCCGCGCCCACCGAAGCTGCCGCAGCGCCAACCGAGGCCGCGCCCGCGCCCGACGCGGCCGCCGCCGGAACCATGACTGGCGCGTGGAACGGTCCCTGCTGCGTGAGTGTGGACAATCTCAACCCGCTAAGCGCGGGCGGCGACTACCACTGGCTGAACAAGATCTACAGCCACCTGGTGACCTACAACGTTGAGTACACCGAGATCATGCCCGACCTGGCAGAGAGCTGGTCGGTCTCCGACGACAGCCTTACCTGGACCTTCAACCTCCGGGAGGGCGTGACCTGGCACGACGGCAGCCCGTTCACCGCCGACGACGTGGCCTTCTCGATCGAGATCTGCCTCGACCCGGCGACCGGCGGCTGCAGCAAGGCCAGCCAACTCCTCTCGATCGCCGGTGCTCAGGAGTTCGTCGACGGCGCCGCCGACACGATCAGCGGGGTGACTGTGGTGGATCCGACGACGATCGAGATCACCACCACGGCGCCGAACGCCCCCTTCCTTGACACCCTGGCCGAGACCTGGATTCTCCACGAGGTCTCGGTGAGCCAGGTGCCCCGCGAGGAGCTGGGCGAGAGCGACTACTGGTCCACGGTCGCGATCGGCACGGGCCCCTTTAAGCTCGTCACCCACGAGCCCGGCCAGTTCACCGAGTTGGCGCGCCACGAGGACTACTTCCGCGGCACACCCGTGTTGGAGCGGCTGATCCGCCGCGAGTTCAAGGACCCGGCCACGGCGCTGCTGGCCCTGGAGAACGGTGAGATCGACCTGGCCTATGTGACCGCCGACGAGGTGGCGCGGCTGCGCCAGAACCCCAATATCACCGTGATCGCCGGCCCCTCGCAGGTTGACAACTTCCTCTCCTTCAACTCGGTGACGACGCCGATCTTCGGCGACCCCAAGTTCCGCCAGGCCGTCCTCTACGCGATCGACCGTGAGGCGATCATCGAGACGCTCTACAACGGCGCGGCCATCCCGGTGAACTGCCTCTACGGCAACGCCAAGTACATCACCGACGAGGTCGCCGCCAAGTACCCATACGACCCCGAGCAGGCCAGGGCGCTGCTCGCCGAGATCGGCTACGACGGCGCCGCAATCGGCGAGATCGAGTTCTCCACCTACTATAACGATCCGCTCTCGCTTGACGTAATGACTGCCATCCAGGACTACCTGGCCGAGGTCGGCATCACCGTGACGCCGCGGCAGATGGATGGCCCCTCGTGGACCAAGCTCTACTACGACGATCTGGCCTTCGGCGCGTCGTTCGCCGGCGGCGCTAACGGCCCCGACCCGCACCGGGCCTTCCAGTACTTCCACTCCAGCTCGACGTGGCCCAAGGGCACCAACAACCTCAGCTTCTCCAACGCGGATCTGGACGCGGCCCTTGAGGCGGGCGCCAGCGAGATGGACCCGGCCGCCCGCGACGCCATCTACCAGCAGGCGTGCGAGGTGATGTCCGAGACGCTGCCCTGGATCTTCCTCTGGGAGCAGGAGCGCTACGTGGCCGTCTCGAACCGCATCCAGAACTTCGTCTACACCCCGGCGCCCGGCGGCGGCTCCTACTACGACGCCGCCGAGCTCTGGTCGATCGCGCCCTAGCACTGGGAGCGAGCCGGTTGCGCCCACACTTGGGTTCGCCCTCCCCCCGCCCTGAGATGGGCGGGGGGAGTAGCCATCAGCAGAAGGCCATGTTCGAGACAGGGCTGATCTACCGCAACCCGAAGCCACACCTCTACAGCCGCCAGGCGAGCTTCCCCTCGCTCGCCCTGTTGTCCAACGGCGAGTTGCTCGCCGCCTTCGGTGTTGGCAGCGGCTTCGAGAGCGCCGACCACCGCACCATGCAGGCCCGCTCGACCGACTGCGGCCGCAGCTGGCAGCAGGAGGGCCCGCTCTTCAGCGAGCGCACGGAGCGGCCCACCTCGTCGAATGTGCGCATCAGCTGCATGCCCGACGGCGAGCTGGTGGCTATGGGCGCTCGCTGGGACCGCTCGCGGGAGGACGAGGGGCTGACCAACGAGGCGACCCTCGGCTTCGTCGAGACCGAGCTGATCATGCTGCGCTCGGCCGACGGGGGCCGCAGCTGGGAAGGGCCGACGACGATCACGCCGCCCCTCGAAGGGCCCTCCTTCGAGATCTGCAGCCCGGTGGTGCCGCTCGCTGACGGGCGCTGGCTCTTCCCGACCGCCACCTGGAAGGGCTGGGACGGCGCGTGTCCGAACGGCATGAAGGCGATCGCCCTTGTCTCCCACGACCGGGGCGCCAGCTGGCCCGAGTACGTGGACGTGATGGACGGCACGGCCGATGGCGTGATCTACTGGGAGCAGAAGATCATCGATTTGGGCGACGGGCGCCTGCTGGCCGTCTGCTGGACTCACGACCTCACCATCGGCGAGGACCGCGAGGTTCACTACGCCCTCTCCCACGACTACGGCCGCAGCTT
>DAOUGF010000223.1:0-3009 GCA_034429295.1 Chloroflexaceae bacterium | reverse complement strand
GGAAAGGCGAAGGAGAGCCCACCCCGGAGACCGAGAAGGCGCCGAAGGTGCCAGCGAAAAAGGGCTGGAACCGCTTCGTCTGGGACCTGAAGCACGCCCCTGCAACCAAGATCGAGGGCAAGGACCCGGCGGCCGAGCAGCAGTTCGAGGGGCCGCTGGTAGGGCCAGGGCGCTACCAGGTAACGCTGAAGGTCGGCGAGACGACGGTGGCGCAGTGGCTGGAGGTGGTGCCGGACGGGCGGGTGAAGACGAGCGCGGAGGATCTGCAGGCGCAGTACGACCTGCAGCTGCGGATCTACCGGGCCTACGACGGCGCTGTGAAGGCGATCAACCGCATGCGCGACCTGCGGGGCCAGCTGGATGGCTGGGCGAAACGGGCGGCTGCGCTGGAAGGCGGCGAGGGCGTGGCCGAACTGGCCAAGAGCGTCAGCGCCAAGGTGCGGGCGATCGAGGAGACGCTGCTGGTGCCGGATCTGCGGCCCGGCTGGGCCGACAACCTGAACCACGGCACGCGCCTGCTGGAGAAGCTGGGCGCGCTGCCGCCGGTGGTGGCGATCGGCGACTACCGCCCCACCGACGCCGCGGAGGCGGTGTACGCCCACCTCACCGCCCAGATCGATGAGCAGATCGGGCGCTTCAACAAGCTGGTCGAGGAGGAACTGCCGCCCCTGAACGAGCGGATCGCGGGGCTCTCTCTGGGCGCCGTGGTGGCGAGGCCGTAATCCGTAGTCTGTAGTCCGTAGTCCGTAAGCCGGAGGCCCCACAGCGCCAGGGCAGTATTGCACCGGGCGCTCATAGCTGAGGAGAACTTCAATGCACGAGCTCATCCCCCTCTTCGCGGGCGTAGTCGTCGGCCTGATCGTTTCCGCCATCCCGGGGCGCCGGACGCGGGCGCTGGCCCTGGTGGCGCTCTGCTTCATCGTGGGCGGGACGATCAGCTACCTGATGGGCGAGCTGGCGGCGTGGTGGGCCTTCATCGCGCTGGACGCGCTGCTGGTCTGGGTGGGCGCGCTGCTCGCGGTGACGGCGGCGGGCTGGTGGCGCACACGGGCGGCGCGGGCGGCCCAGCGCTAGCGTGGGCGGGCGCCCCGCTCCCCGACGGCGGGGCGCTGCCCCATACCCTTACTACCTCCACGGTGGGTGGCTTTGTGGGGGCCGCTTGCCCCCACGCCCCGCCGGGCATTCTCGGGGCGCTGCCCCATGCCCGTACCACCTGCACGGTGCGTGGTCTTGCGAGCGGGCTCCGCCCCTCGCGCTCCCCGCCAAGGGGGCGGCTGCCCCCTTGGAACCCCCGAAGCCGACGCTTTTCCCCAGCGAGACGGCTGGCGGCGCATGCCCCTCGGCGCCGAGAGCGGGTAATGCCCGTCGTGCCGGCGGCAGTTGCCGCGCAGCTTCACGTCTTCCTTTAAACACTTCGCGCCACTTCGTTCCGCGTCATGCGCGATCCAACCGCCCTCCCGCCCAGCACAGCCCGCCGCACATGGCGTGTCGGCGACATCGGCGGCAGGGTGCAGGGCGGCAGCGCCCCACTCTGCGCCGGTCGCCACCCCTGATCCGGCGACGGCTGCGCTTTGTGGAAGGCGCCGCCGTGGGCGCTACGACATGCGCTGCAGGTAAGCCAGGCACAAGCTTCCGGGAAGCTCCCCTCGCTGTGGCCCGCTTGCGCGAGATGCAGGAGCGTGTATCCTGTGCGGGTGTTCGCCTCTCGACCAGCGAGGTCCATCATGCATCCCGTATCACTCACCTCACCGTCCCTGCGCTGGCGGGGCGTTGCCGCACTGCTTGGGGGGATCGTTGCCCTGACGCTCTCGCCACCCCTCGCCAGCGCCTACCACCTCGCCTACGATGTGCCACCCCCTTGGGTCTACGCGCTCAGGCCACTCCTTGGCCCGCTCCTTGACTTCGCGCCGCTCACGACCGTCTACGATATCTACGGCCGCTGGTTCGCCCTGGTCTACCTGCTGGCTTTGCCCGGCCTCGAGGCCCTGCGCCGGCTCCAACAGCCATCGCCAGGAGGCCTGGTCGATAACAGCTGGAGGGGCGTCGCATTGGCCCTCATCCTCACATGTATCGGCGTGTCGGGCGACTACTGGTTTGATGGCGCGGGGTGGACCCTGACGCTGCTGGCGCTCCTCGCCCTGCTGATCACCACCACGCTCTACGGGGCAGCGCTCCTCCGCGCCGGTGCCGTGCCGGCATGGGTCGGCTGGAGTCTGGCAGTAACGGGCTTGGGAGGGTTCCCGAGCAGCCTGCTCACCGGGCACATCCCAAGCGGGCCAACCATCGCGCCGGCCATCGGCTGGATCTGCGTTGGCGTGTTTCTGCTGCGGGCTGCCCCGTCGCAACAGGCGAAGGCTGAGCCGGCATAGCGTGCGCGATGCGCCACCTGTGACACGTAGGTCGCTGCGACGTCGAGGCGATCATCGCTGAGGGTGCTTGACGCCATCACAGGTCGGGATATCATGGTTCTATCCCCTCATACTTCCCCTGCTCCTGCTCCGCCGGCGCTGTGGTGCGCCGGTAGGTTCGTTGTTTAGCTGAAGGAGGTCCCCACGATGGCAGTTGTCAATCCAGTCAGCGAGCGGGTCGAGATCGCGCGCTATACCCGCGGCCAGGTCGGGCCCAGCCAGCCGATGCAGGGCCCAGTCGCGGATGGCGGTCGCATCGTCGCTGAGACCGCCCCCGGCTGCTGGGGGCCGATGATCACCCCACACTTCCGCGGCGGCCACGAGTCGACCGCCCCCGTCGCCGTTGAGGGCGCCGAGGTCGGCGATGGTCTGGTCATCCGCATCGAGGAGATCGTGGTCACCTCGCTGGCCACCGCCTCGGGTACTGACGGCCCTATCCCTACGGCCTGCAAGGGCGACCCCTACGTCGCCCACCTCTGCCCGGGCTGCGGCACCCCCTGGCCCGAGACGGTTATCGAGGGCACGGGCCAGCAGGCCATCCGCTGCAAGAAGTGCGGCACCCCGGCCGGCTCCTTCTCGATGCCCCACGGCTACACCATGG
>DAOUGF010000222.1:0-3945 GCA_034429295.1 Chloroflexaceae bacterium | reverse complement strand
GCTTGGGGTCCAGGGGCGAGGCCCCTGGCGCGGGGGGTGTCGGGGTGGCGAATGCCGAAGGCATCCTCGGAGAGTGCGTCCGCCCCCTGACAAACCCAACGGGGTGCGGGGCGGCAGCGCCTGCAAGAAGCTGCGTCGCAGGCCGCTGGCACGGCACTGGCCTCCGGCTTGGGGTCCAGGGGCGACGCCCCTGGCGCGGGGGGTGTCGGGGGGCGTGCGTACGCCCCCTGACAAATCCAACGGGGTGCAGGGCGCCAGCCCTCGCAAATAGTCGTGTCGGAGGCCGTGAGCACAGTACGGGCTTCCTGCTTGGGGTCCAGGGGCGAGGCCCCTGGCGCGGGGGGTGTCGGGGTGGCGAATGCCGAAGGCATCCTCGGAGAGTGCGTCCGCCCCCCGACAAACCCAACGGGGTGCGGGGCGGCGAACGCAGTGGCGCGAAGCGCTTGCGCCCGCAAGAAGCTGCGTCGCAGGCGCCAATGACGGGGGGCAGGGCGCCAGCCCCTGCCAGGATCAGCGTCGCAGGCGCCAATGACGGGGCGCCGCCGGCACAGCAGTGAGGGCGCCGGCCCTCATCGAGCTCGCGCCGCGGGAGCGAGCGCGCTCACTGTAGCCGCCCGGAGCATCCTATCCCTGGACGTGTGCTATACTTGCGCCCATCGCACCTGCGCAAGTTCATACCGTCGCGGTGACCCGCTAGCCCGGATGCTAGGGCGTAAAGGTGGAAGCTGGTGTGAGTCCAGCGCTGTGCCGCAACTGTAACCGGCCGCTCCGCAGGGAGCGCCGGAAGCCAGGACGCCTGCCGCGACGTTTGTGTTCACGCCTTCTCGAGCCAAGGAGGACGAACATGCCCTGCGCCACCTGAGCGCCCCTGTATCACGGTGTGTCGATAGCTGTGCTGTTCCGCCCCGGCCTCGAAAGAGGTCGGGGTTTTTTGCATGTGCTCTTTTGGAGGAATCACTCGTGTTTACACCGATCCGCCGCCTGAGCCTGCTTACGCTCTTGATCATCGCCTTTGCCGCCTGCGGCACGACTCCTGCCGCTCAGCCGCCCGCCGCTCCGACCACACCACCCAGCACTGCCACACCAGCCGCGGCCATCACCATCACCGACACCCTGGGTCGCCAGGTCGCCCTCGACGGGCCGCCCGCCCGGATCGTCTCGCTGGCGCCATCGGTCACCGAGATTCTCTTCGCCATCGGCGCCGGCCCTCAGGTCGTCGGCGTGACGTCGTTCTGCAACTTTCCGCCTGAAGCCGACGCGCTGCCCGAGGTCGGCGGCTTCTCGACGAGGTCGATCAGCATCGAGGCGATCGTGGGCCTCGAGCCCGATCTGGTGATCGCAGGGGCGGCGAGCCAGCAGCCAGTTATCGAGCAGCTTGAGCAGCTCGCCGTGCCCGCGGCGGTGCTGGCACCGACAAACGTCGAGGAGGTTTACGCCAATATCGCGCAGGCCGGCTACCTCACCGGCCACGTCGAGCAGGCGACCGCCGTAGTAAACGAGATGCGCGCCCGGATCGACGCCGTCACCGCCAAGGTCGCGACCATCCCCGCCGAGGCGCGGCCGACGGTCTATTGGGAGGTCTACGACGACCCGCTGACCACGGTCGGCCCCACGACGTTCATCAGCCAGCTGATCGAGCTGGCAGGCGCAACCAATAGCTTCGCCGACGCCAGCGAGGACTATCCGCAAGTCAGCGCCGAGGCCGTCTTCGCGCGTGACCCCCAGGTGATCCTCGGGCCCGACAGCCAGGGCCCGAAGCTGACACCCGAAGTGATCGCTCAGCGCCCCGGCTGGGCGGATGTGCGAGCAGTGCGCGATAGGCGGATCTATCTGCTCGACGGTGATATCGTCTCCCGTCCAGGCCCGCGTCTTGCCGATGCCCTCGAGACCATGGCCGCCGTCCTTTACCCGGAGGCGTTCCAGTGAGCGGGGCGGTCACTTCGTCGGTGACGGCCCCGGGGCGACCCATCGCGGCCACGCGCCTCGGCTTCGGCGCGCTGCTCGCCGGGCTGACGGCGCTGCTGCTACTCTCGATCACGCTCGCGGTGATGATCGGCCCCGTGCCCCTGGCGCCGAGCCTGGTCTGGCGCGTGGCGCTGCACCAACTCGCGCCGGGCCTGGTGACGCCCGACTGGGCGGCCTTCCAGCAGAGCATCATCTGGGAACTCCGCTTCCCGCGCGTCCTGCTCGGCGGGCTGGTCGGCGCGGGGCTAGCCGTGGCGGGCGCCACGATGCAGGCCCTGGTGCGCAACCCGCTGGCCGATCCCTACCTGCTCGGCGTCTCGTCGGGGGCCTCGCTCGGCGCGGTCGCGGTCATCCTCCTCGGCCTCGGCTGGTTCGGGATCTTCTCGCTCTCGATCGCGGCCTTCCTCGGCGCACTGCTGGCGTTCGGCGTCGTCTATGTGCTGGCGCAGCAGGGCGGCCGGCTCACCACCGGCCGGCTCATCCTCTCCGGGGTGGCAGTCTCGTATGTCTTCGGCGCGCTGACCAACTTTCTGATCTACCACGCCGCTGAGGGCGAGGAGGTCACGAGCGTGATCTTCTGGATGCTCGGCGGGCTGGGCGGGGCGCGCTGGGATCTGCTGCCACTCCCAGGCCTCGCCCTCGCGCTCGGCATCCTCGCCCTGACGGCGCAGGCCCGCGCGCTGAACGCCCTGAGCGTGGGCGAGGAGACGGCCGCGACCCTCGGCGTGGACACCAGCCGCTTCCGCCGGCAGACCTTCGCGCTCACCGCGCTGCTCACCGGCACGCTGGTGGCCGTCAGCGGCGGGATCGGCTTCGTTGGCCTGATGCTGCCGCACATCCTGCGCCTGCTGGTGGGCGCCGACCATCGCCGCCTCCTGCCTGTGGCCGCCCTGGCCGGCGCGAGCTTCCTGATTTGGGTGGACGTGCTGGCGCGAGTGGTGGTCGCACCGCAGGAATTGCCGATCGGCATCATCACCGCCCTGCTCGGCGCGCCCTTCTTCATCTGGCTGATGCGGCGCAGCGGCGACGCTCCGGGAGGCCGGCGATGAGGCTGGAGGTGGAGGCGGTTTCCTGGGGCGTGGCCGGCGCCCGTATTGTGCGCGAGGTCAGCCTGAGTTGCCCACCGGGCAGCCTCGTCGGCCTGATCGGCCCGAACGGCAGCGGCAAGACCTCTCTGCTGCGCTGTATCTACCGGGTGCTGCGACCCGACGCTGGCTTGGTGCGCCTGGACGCCGACGAAGTCTGGCGGCTGAGCGCCCGGCAGGCGGCCCGGCGAATCGGCGTGGTGCTGCAGGAGCACGGCGGCGAGTTCGACTTCAGCGTGCGCGAGATGGTGCTGATGGGCCGCGCGCCCCACAAGGCCCTGTTCGAGCGCGACAGTGCCGAGGATGTACGGCTCGCCGATGAGGCGCTGCGCAAGGTGGATATGCTCGCCTTCGCTGAGCGCAGCTTCGCGACCCTCTCGGGCGGCGAGAAACAGCGCGTGCTGGTGGCTCGCGCCCTGGCCCAGCAGCCGCGCCTGCTGGTGCTGGATGAGCCCACCAACCATCTCGACATCCGCTATCAGCTGGAGGCACTTGACCTGGTGCGCGGGCTCGGGGTGACGACGATCGCGGCCATGCACGACCTGAACCTGGCGGCGCTCTATTGTGACCGGCTCTACGTGCTGAAGGCAGGCGCGCTGGTCGCCAGCGGCGCGCCGGAGGCCGTACTGACGGCCGAGCTTATCCAGGCGGTCTATGGCGTGCGCGCCGAGGTTGCGCCCCACCCGCGCACCGGGCGGCTGCACGTAGTCTTCTTGCCGCGTTCGACGGAGGTTCCCCGATGAGTGACGCGACCACGATGCGGCACAGTGTGAGCCAGGCGCCGCTCGCCATGCGCTGCCGCGCGCTGCTGATCGCCGTAGCCGCCGACGCACTGCTCGGCGACCCGCCCAACCGCTGGCATCCGGTCGTCGCCCTCGGCGGCTGGATGCGCCTG
>DAOUGF010000221.1:0-7774 GCA_034429295.1 Chloroflexaceae bacterium | reverse complement strand
GCGATCATCTATCTCTTCTGGCGCTGGCGCAGCCAGCAGGCCGGCGAGCCGGGGCTGATCCCTAGCCCCACTCTCCCCAACACGCCCTCGCCCGACGTAGGGCCAAGGGCGCCCGAGCCGCCTGAATCCCCAGCGCCCCCAGCGCCCCCCGAGCCCCCTGCCGCCGCCGCTGTGGCCGTACGCGAGCGCGCGGTGGGCGCAGCTGAGCCCATCGAGGTCGAGCCGTCGGCCTCTGAGTCTCAGGAGCAGGAGGCCCTGGCCGAGGCCGAGCCGCCGGCCCCTGATTCCCAGGAGGCCCCAGCCCAAGCCGAGCCGTCGGCTGTTGACCTTGCATCGCTGGTCGGTCCGGCAGCCGAGACGCAAGGGGTCGATCTCGCGCCGCTGGTCGGCCCCACGGCAGCCCTGAAAGATGCGGGCCTTAGCGGCCCGGTGAATATCAACACCGCCGACTTGGAGGCCCTGATCGCCCTCCCCGGCATCGGACCCGCTCTAGCCAGGCGCATTATTGCCTACCGTGAGCAGCACGGCCCCTTCACCAGCGTCGAGCAGCTGATCGACGTCCAGGGGATCGGCCCGCGCAACATTACCGACTTCCGCCACCTGGTGACGGTCTAAGCCCTGAGCTGCGCCCCACAACCTTCAGCGCCGATCTTACTAAGCCGCCCCCCAAGCTCCAAGCTTGGGGGGCGGTGGTGATAGTGGCGCGAGTCTCCCGAGCCACAAGCGTGATTCGCGTGAGGCTACGCCAGCATGCTCTCGTCGTCGAGGTGGGCGGCCGAGCCCCGCGGGCCGCGGAGCCGCCAGATCAGGTTGCCGAGGGCCGGGCCGAAGCGGCTGATGAAGCGTTGCCGGTCGCGCCCCTGGTCGTAGATCTGGCGGGCCATCTCGCGGAGCTGGCTTTCGTCGGCGCCGACGCTGGCGGCTTCGGTCTGTGCCACGTCGAAGCGCACATCATCGAGGCCAAAGCTGGCGGCCACGTCCACCAAGTGCGGGATCGACTCGTAGGGCGGCACGAGCTTCACCGTGGCGCGGATGAAGATCTCGTGGCGGCGCAGCCGCTCCACCGCTTTGCGCAACTGCTCGCGGGCCGCCGCCGACTCGAAGACGCTGGTCGCGTCGAGCTGAAAACGTACGCCCTCGCAGCCGGCCCGCGCCATATGCGCCACCAGCGCCTCGTCGAGCTCCTCGGGGATGGCGATCGCCTCCCAGCCGATGCCCAGGTTCGCGTCGCAGAGGCGAGTGAGCAATTCCACCAGCCAGGCCCGATCGCTCGTAATGGGGATATCGGGGATAAGATAGTGGCGCATGCCGAACTCCTGCGAGACGCTCCGCAGCTCGGCGATGATCCCCGTGGGGGAGCGGAGGGCGAACCGGCCGTCGCCTTGGCTGGTGCCGATCAGCAGGGTCGTCTGGAGCTCGCCGCCGACCGCCCTGAGGTTGTAGCTTTCGAGCGAGAGCAGGTGGCGGGCGGGTAGCGGCAGCTGGTCGAGGTCGATCGGCGTGCCGTCGGCGGGCGGTGTGGCGCTGGGCGCCGAGTGAGAGGCCCGTTGGCGATCGAGCCACTGCAGCACACCGGCGCAGACATGGTTGGCGTCAAGGCCGCTCCGGCTCATCTGTACGGGGAGCACGCGAGGGTGCTTGTCCTCGTGCAGCGCCTCGACTGCGGCGGTGATCAGCTCGGGCGTCTCGCCTGAGACCACCACCACCTGAGGGCGGAACGAGCGCAGCGGCTGCAGCGCGTGCAACAGGGCCGCCTCCGGCTCCAACGCCAAGTCGTAGATGCGCACGATATGGCGCCGCTGCTCAAGCAGCGTGGCCAGATAGGCCAGCGTTAGCGGCGGAAGCACCGGCTTCCCGGTACAGGGAAGGGCGATTAATGCCATGTTCACGCGCGGACCTCACTCTCCCTGCAGCCATTCTGGTTTATTACCACTATACCACGGCCACTCTTGGACATAGATAAATGGTCGGTGACGTTCCACCCGGCGCAATATGACAGCCAGTTAGGCTACCGCCTCGCCGATCATCTGCTCCCGATGCACCAGGGGCAGCGTGAAGGAGAAGCGGCTCCCTTTGCCTAGCTCGCTCTCGACCCAGATCCGCCCGTTGTGGCCCTCCACGATCTGCTGGCAGATCGAGAGACCCAGGCCGAGGTGAGCGCCGTGCTTCGAGCCCTTGTTCTCGAGCCGGTAGAAGCGGGAGAAGATCTTCTGCTGCTGGTCCGCGGGGATGCCGACGCCGGTGTCGGTGACGTGGACGCAGACCTCGTTTTCGTGCAGCTCCACTGAGATCGTGATCGTGCCGCCGGCCGGCGTAGCCTTCATCGCGTTCTCAACCAGGTTCGTGATCACCTGGCCGATCCGCTCGCCGTCCATCAGCAGCTCAGGGAGCTGGTCCGGCACCTCCGTTCGCACTGTAAGCCCAAACTGCTCGGCTGAAACCTGGAAGCGCGCGCTGGTTGTGAGCACCAGATCGATCAGGTTCGACCATTGGGGCAGCAGCCGCAGGCGGCCGGCCTCGAGCCGGTTGAACTCGAGCAGCTCGGTGATGCGGCCTTTGAGCGCGTTGGCCTGCTCGTCGGCGAGGCCGAGGAACTCTTTCTGCAGCTCGTTCAGCTCGCCGGCCCGGCCCTGTAGCACCACCTTGAGGAAGCCGTTCAGCGTGTTCAGCGGGTTGCGCAGCTCGTGGGAGACCATCGAGATAAACTCGACCCGCTGCCGCTCCTCGTGCTTCTGCGCGGTGATATCGTGGAGCGCGAAGGCCACCAGGCTCGCGTCCTCTTCGTCAACCCGCACCTGCGAGGCGTAGATCAGATAGTGGCGCTCCTGCTCATCCTCGCCAACCTTGAGCTCGTAGGTGCGGGCGGCGTTGCCCTGCTGGCGCAGTTCGTGGTTGAGGCGGTCGAGCGTCTCGCGCAGGGTGCCGCCGTTGGCGTCGCCGTGCTGCAGAGCCTGATACGCGGCCGGGTTGGCGAGCACCATGGCGCCCTGCTCGTTCACCACCAGTAGGCCGTCGCCGATGTCGCGGACCACAGCCTCGAGCACCAGGCGCTGGCGGGTAAGCTCGGTATGGAGCTCGGCGTTGTGGATGGCGACGCTGGCCTGGATGCTGAACGAGGTAAGATGGCGGGCCTCGGTGGCGGTGAAGACGTGGCGCTGGGTGCTGACCACGCTGATCGCGCCGAGGATCTGGTCGTTCGGGCCGATCAGGGGCACGCTCAACGCGGCGAGCACGCCGGCCCGCTGGAGCTCGCGCCACTCGCGCTCGGCGAGGGCGTCGCCGACGATCACCGGGCTACGGCTCTCGATCACTCGCCGGGCGAGCAACTCCGACCACTCAGGGAGCACGCGGGATTCGTTGCTCAAGGTGTGATGGCGGAAGCTCTCGCCCTCGATCATGGTGAGCGCGGCGGCGCTGACGCGGGCGGGCCCGAGCATCTGCATCAGGCTGTCGAGGATCTGCCGCAGCACATCATCGAGGCTCAGCGAGCCGGTGATCGCCCGCAGGCTCTCCTCGAGGGCCTGCTGGCGCCGGATGCGCACCCGCAGATCGTTGTTGACGCTTTCCAGTTCGGCCACCCGCTCCTCGTGTTCGGCGCGAGCCTGCTCCAGCCTCCGGCTGAGGCGCCGCCCGACAAAGAGGCGATACTCGGCGAGGGCGAGCAGCATGGTGATGAAGAAAACGCTCCCGCCCACAAGGCCCCAGAAGGCTATCGCGTGCTGGCCGCTCAGCGGAATGCGCTGGAAGCTAATGGCCAGATAGAGCGGCCCGAGCAGGGCTGGCACGAGCAGCGGCCAGAGGGCCAGGCGCCGATAGCGCAGCGCCTTGAGCACCATCACCGTGTAGATGGGGAAGATGCCCAGAGTGAGCGGGCCGGTGGTGAAGAGCAGATAGGCGACCAGCAGCGCGTCGCTCAGTGAGGCGGCGGCGATCAGCCCGTAGCCCCGTTGGGTGCGGTGGCGCCTGTTGGCACGGCGCAGGGCCACAAGCACGCCAAGATTGATCAGGGCATAGACGATCAGAGCGACCGTCGCGCCAGTGCCAAGGGTCATTCGGGCGAACCACCAGGATAGGGCCAGCACTGGAAGCGGCAACACCGCGCGCAAACCGTCACGGATATTTGCGCGGAGCCAGGGCTCGGCCCGCGCAAGGAACGTATCGGTTGCAGCCATGTCCGGTCTTCTCCTCGAGGCGCCAGCGATCCGTGGAGGTGACGCGAGCGCGCAGGCCGCACACACACGGGCAGGGGATGGGTGCGGGCCGAAACGATGCGCAGGGCAAGGGGGAAAGCCCGCTGCCCTGCGCGATCCTCTACACGTACAGCGAGCTTACGGCTCGAATTTATAACCCAGGTTGCGAACCGTGATCACATGCCGGGGGTGCTCGGGATCCTTCTCCACTTTGGTGCGCAGACGGCGGATATAGACCGCCACCAGGTTGCTCTCACCCTCGTAGTCGTAACCCCAGACTTTGCTGAGGATCTGGCTGATGTTGAGGATGCGGCCCGAGTTCTTCATCAGGTAGTAGAGCAGGCGGAACTCGAGCGGCGTGAGCTCCACGGTGCGACCGTCGGCGAAGAGCACCTTATGCTCCACCGGGTCGAGGGTGATGTCGCCCTGGCTGAGCCGGGAGGAGGGGTTGAGCATATCGGAGTTGCGGCGGCGCAGAACCGCCTCAACGCGGGCGAGCAGCTCGGACGGCTCGTAGGGTTTGACGAGATAGTCGTCGCCGCCGATCTGCAGGCCCATCACCCGATCCTGCAGCTGGGAGCGGCCAGAGAGGAAGATAATCGGCACATCGGAGTTGCGGCGGATCTGTCGGCAGATGTCGAAGCCACTCGACTTGGGCATCATCACGTCGAGCAAGATCAAGTCGGGGTTGTGCTGCTCGACAGCCTGGAGAATGCTCTGCGGGTCGTAGGCCTTCGCGACTCGATATCCCGCCTCTTCGAGGACGAACGAGGTGAGTTTGACGCTCGGAATATCGTCGTCGGCTACCAGGATATGCATGCTCTCAGCTCCTTAATGGTGCTCGGGTGAGCAGCTCGGCTACAACATCGCCGGCTGGCCTGGGCCCATCATCAGCGTGCTTCGACAGTGCCGCTTGCATGCTCCGTTAGAATGAACGGGGCCAGCAGGGGATTACGCGCACCGCTGCGCGGAAAACTCTACGTATATACTAACTTCCCATATTACCAGAAAGTTACGCGCCCCGCCAACTAAAATGCAGTAAAGACGACCGGCCACCCGCGGCAATTGCTCGGTGGCCGGTCGTTGTAGTGAGCTCCAGGCGCGTGCGCCACTCCATGTCGCAACGCTGCTTGCGGGGAGTCTGACTGGCCCGCTCGCGCCATGTAGGCGCCCACGATGGGCCGCCGGCAACTCCTTCCAACAGAAGCTCCGTGCGCTTTGTTAGTCCGTCGCGCCTTCCGGTTGCCTGCTGCCCGAGCGAAGCTGCGGCTTGGCCTCGGCAGCGGCCCGCTCCAGTCGCCGCGCCCGTACCAGCGAAGCGGCTACGCTGACGGCGATGATGCCGGCGACCACGCCCAGCGAGATGGCTGTGGGGATCTTGTAGCTCACGCCGAGGAGCAGGTTGCTCACGTCGGGGAGCAGCATCTTGATGCCCACAAAGGCCAGCACCGCCGACAGGCCGAGCTTGAGATAGTGGAACTTGTGGATCACGCCGGCCAGGACGAAATAGAGCGAGCGCAGGCCGAGGATGGCGAAGACGTTCGAGGTGTAGATGATGAATGGGTCCTGAGTGACGGCGAAGATGGCGGGGATGGAGTCGACGGCGAAGATCAGGTCGGTCGTCTCCACCATAAGCAGCACCAGAAAGAGTGGCGTGGCCATGCGCACGCCGTTCTGCACGGTAAAGAATTTCTGGCCGTCGTAGCGGTCGCTCACCGGCATCAGGCGGCGGAAGAGCCGGATCACTGGGTTCTTCTCTGGCTCGATCTTCTCATCGCCGGAGGTGGCCATCCTGATGCCCGTGAAGATCAGGAAGGCGCCGAAGATCCAGATGATCCAGTGGAACTCTTTGATCAGGGCGGCGCCGGCGAAGATCATCGCGCCGCGCATGAGCAGGGCGCCGATGATGCCCCAGAAGAGCACCCGGTGCTGGTATCTGGCCGGCACCGAGAAGTAGCTGAAGATCAAGACAAAGACGAAGATGTTATCGACGCTCAGGGCCTTCTCGATCAGGTAGCCGGTGAGGAAGGCCATGCCGGCCTCGCCCGCGCTGTAGCCGCTCGTAGGTACCAGGCGCTCCCAGAAGAGGTAGAGCAGCAAGTTGAAGCTCAGCGCCAGGCCGACCCAGACGCCGCTCCATATGGCGGCCTCTTTGATCGAGACCTCGTGGGCTTGACGATGAAAGACCCCCAGATCGAGGGCCAGCATCGCGAGCACAAAGAGGTTAAAGCCGACCCAGAGCCATAGCATCTCTTCGAACACGGTTTACTCCTTGGGTAGGTCCGGCGCACGCAAAAAGGCGAGCCACCAGACAGCTTGCTGCCCGGTGGTCTCGCCTGCACAACCTGTGCGCTCCGACGGCCGAGGGGAACGCTCCCCTGTGATGACGGCCGCGCGGACCCGCCCACGGCGGGTGGCTACTCCCCAACGATGCTCTGCCTATGATCCCACCGCCGGCGCTGTTGGTCTAGAGAAGAAATTCACTATGGTAGCCGGGCGATGGTAGCAGGGGCCGCCGCGGTATTTTGCCCGCGCCCGGAGGAGCGACGGCCGCCGCTGCGGTCGCTTCAACACGTGTTAGGATAGGGCAACTTCCGCATAGTCAACTTGCAAGAGGCGAGAACCATGGAATCGTTCAGCGTCGGCACGACTCTGCTGCTGATCGCCGTCGTGCTGCTCGCAGCCCGGCTCTCAAGCTTTGTTGAGCGGTTTGGACAGCCGGCGGTGCTGGGTGAGCTTGCGATCGGTGTGGTGCTTGGCAACCTAGCGCTGGCTGGGATCCCGATCTTCGAGCCGATCAAGCACAACGAGATCATCGAGTTTCTGGCTGAGCTCGGCGTGGTGATCCTGCTTTTCCAGGTGGGCCTGGAGACCAACGTGCGCGAGATGTCGCGAGTTGGGGTGCGGGCGCTGCTGGTCGCGCTCGTAGGGGTGGCGGCGCCATTCGCCCTGGCGACCTATCTTGTGGGGCCGCTGCTGCTGCCCGGCCTCTCGTTCAACGCCTACCTGTTTCTCGGCGCGACGCTCGCGGCGACCTCGGTGGGCATCACTGCCAGGGTCTTCCGTGACTTGGGGGCGCTGCAGTGGCCAGAAGCCCAGATCGTGCTCGGTGCTGCGGTGATCGACGATGTGCTTGGACTCATTATCCTGGCGGTGGTCTCGGCGATCGTCACGGTGGGCTCAGTGAGCGCCGGCGATGTAGGCCTGATCCTGGTCAAGGCGATCGGCTTTCTGGCGGCCGCAGTGGTGCTAGGGCAGCTGCTGGCGCCGCAGCTGGGGCGGGCGCTCTCGCGCATCCACAACGGCACAGGGATGAAGTTCACGCTAGCGCTCTGCTTCGGGTTGATCTGCGCCTTCTTCGCGGAGCTGATCGGCCTGGCGCCGATCGTGGGGGCGTTTGCGGCCGGGCTGGTGCTGGACCCCGTCCACTTCGATTCGTTCGAGAGCCCTCAGATCGTCGAGGAACTGCGGGCTGAGCTCAGGCGCGGCCAGCTGCAAGTTCCCGAGCAGGTGGAGGCGATCATACAGCGCCACGCAGATCGCCATGTGGAAGAGATCATCGAGCCGGTCGGCCATCTGCTGGT
>DAOUGF010000220.1:0-2337 GCA_034429295.1 Chloroflexaceae bacterium | reverse complement strand
CAGGCGCCAAGGCGAATGCTTCGGCCGTACGTTCTGAGCGACTTATGATGAATCAAGTCATTATCAACGCCGACCTCGGCGCCGCCACGATCAGCCGGCACATCTACGGGCACTTCGCCGAGCATCTCGGCCGCTGCATCTACGGCGGCTTCTGGGTCGGCGAGGACTCGCCCATCCCCAACACCCGCGGCATCCGCAACGACATCGTCGCCGCGCTACGCGCCATCCAGATCCCGAACCTGCGCTGGCCCGGCGGCTGCTTCGCCGACGAGTATCACTGGCGGGACGGCATCGGCCCACGAGACCAGCGCCCGACTATGATCAACTCCCATTGGGGCGGGGTGCTCGAGAACAATCACTTCGGCACCCACGAGTTTCTCGACCTCTGCGAGCAGCTGGGCTGCGAGCCCTATATCTGCGGGAACGTCGGCAGCGGCACCGTCCACGAGATGCAGCAATGGGTCGAGTATCTGACCTCTGACGCTGGCCCGATGGCCGACCTGCGGCGCCGCAACGGGCGCGAGGAGCCGTGGCGCGTCAAGTTCTGGGGCGTCGGCAACGAGAATTGGGGGTGCGGCGGCAACATGAGCGCCGAGTATTACGCCGACGAGTATCGCCGCTACCAGACCTACGTGCGCAACTATGGCGAGAACCAGATTTTCAAGATCGCCTGCGGCCCCAGGAACGACGACTACCACTGGACTGACGTGTTGATGCGGCGGGCGTTCAATAGCCGCGGCCGCCCTCTGATGCACGGGCTCAGCCTGCACTACTACACGCCCGACGGGCCCCGCAGGCTGCAGCACCGCGCCACTGTCTTTGGCGAGGCGGAGTGGTTCGAGATCCTCAAGACCGCCACCGTGATGGAGGAGCTCGTCGCGCGGCACTCAGCGATCATGGATCGCTACGACCCGGAGCGGCAGGTGGGCCTGATCGTCGACGAGTGGGGCACCTGGTTCGCCACAGAGCCTGGCACCAACCCGCGCTTCCTCTATCAACAGAGCAGCATGCGCGATGCGCTGGTGGCGGCGCTGACGCTCCATATCTTCAACGCCCACTGCGAGCGGGTGATGATGGCGAATATCGCCCAGACGGTGAACGTGCTCCAGGCGCTCATTCTGACCGACCCCGACAGCGAGCGCATGCTGCTGACGCCGACCTACCACGTCTTCGAGATGTTCAAGGTCCACCACGACGCCACGCTGCTGCCGTGCGACCTCGTCTGCGATGATTATGTCTTTGGCGATCAGCGCATGCCCGCCCTCAGCGCCTCCGCCTCCCGCGACCAGAGCGGGCGCGTCCATCTGACGCTCTGCCACGTCAACCCGCGGGAGAGCGCCGAGCTGCGCATTGATGTGCGTGGGATGGCGCTCGAGGCCGTCCATGGTCGCGTCCTGACCGCGGAGGAGATGACGGCGCACAACACCTTCGATGCGCCCGATCGGGTGCGGCCGGCCGAGCTGCCAGGCGTACCGGCGAAGGACGGCCAGGTGACGATCACGCTCCCCCCGATGTCTGTGGTCGCCCTGGAGCTGCAGGCCCCGACGGCAGGGCAGCCGTAATCCGTAGGGCCGGTTGGCTGGCGCATCCCAAGAGGGCGGCCACGACGGGCCGCCCTTACAGGCCTATCCCGAAAGATCTCTGTAGTTCCATATAGCCGAGGTCGCGAGGCTGGATGGCGTTGCGATCTGCCCTGCGGTTCTCGGTTCTTACGGCGTGGGGATGCGGAGCACCTGGCCGACCTCCAGGCTGCTGGGGTTGGGGATATTGTTGACGGCCAGGATCTCCTCGACGCTGACGCCGAAGCGCCGCGCGATCGCGACCAAGATATCCCCTTGCTGCACCGTGTACTCGATAAAGCCGCTCCCGTCCGCCGCGGCGGGGATGCGGAGCACCTGGCCGACTTCGAGGCTGTCGGGGTTGGGGATGCTATTGGCGGCTAGGATCTCCTCGACGCTGACACCGAAGCGCCGCGCGATCACCATCAGCGTGTCGCCCGCCTCCACCGTGTACTCGGTAAATGCCGCCTCTGGCGACGGCGTGGCCGGCGGCACGGACGGCGTCGGCTGGCTAGTGGGTGAAGGAGAGACGGTGGGCCGGCTGGTGGGCGATGCGGACGGCGTCGGCTCAGTGGTGGGCGAGGGTAGCGGTGTCGGCTGGCGGGTCGGTGAGGCGGATGCAGATGGCTGGCTGGTCGGCGAGGGAGGAGTGAG
Source organism: Chloroflexaceae bacterium (assembly GCA_034429295.1). Taxonomy (GTDB): domain Bacteria; phylum Chloroflexota; class Chloroflexia; order Chloroflexales; family Chloroflexaceae; genus OHK40. Next base: position 124 of record DAOUGF010000220.1, on the reverse strand, counting down.
CGTCACGGCGCTCAGCGCTGGCGCCGGAGGAGTTTCGCGGAAGCCCTCGGCGAGCACGAAGCCGGTCGCTATCCCCAGCACGATGATAGCGGCGATCAGCACGAGTGTCCTTTGCTTTAGCACA
>DAOUGF010000219.1:0-32672 GCA_034429295.1 Chloroflexaceae bacterium | reverse complement strand
GGATGGAGATGGTGATGCCGGGTGACAACGTGGTGATGGGTGTGGAGCTGATCGTGCCGGTGGCGGTGGAGGAGGGGCTGCGCTTCGCCATCCGCGAGGGCGGTCGCACCGTCGGTGCCGGTGTCGTCACCAAGATCGAGGAGTAAGGCAAGGGCTGGATGTGGAGGGGCCTAGCCCCTCCACATTCGCTGCAAGCTTCAGAGGATAACAATGGCAAAGCAGAAGGTCCGTATTCGCCTCAAGGCATACGACCACAAAATCCTGGATCAGTCGGCACGCCAGATCGTTGAGGCTGCCGAGCGGACCGGGGCCCTTGTGGCCGGCCCGGTGCCCCTGCCGACCAAGATCGAGAAGTACAGCGTGATCCGCTCACCCTTCATCGATAAGGACTCGCAGGAGCAGTTCGAGATCCGTACCCACAAGCGCCTGATCGACGTGCTCGACCCGAGCCAGCAGACCATCAACGCCCTGATGAAGCTGAACCTGCCGGCCGGCGTGGATATCGAGATCAAGCTGTAGGCAGAACGCCATAGGCGCATGAGCGGCCTGGCCGCTCCGCTGCGCGATTAATCGCACGAGCGCGAGCAAAGCCAAAGTGGCAGCCGCTGCGCAAGACGCATGCTGCGGAGGTAGCAGTAATGGTTCATGGAATATTAGGTCGCAAGCTGGGGATGACGCAGATCTTCACCGAGCGCGGCGAGGTCGTCCCCGTCACCGTGATTAGCGCTGGGCCCTGTGTGGTTACGCAGGTGCGCTCCGCCGAGCGGGACGGCTACGAGGCGGTGCAGCTCGGCTATGAGGAGGTGCCGTCGCGCAAGCTCACCAGGCCGCAGCAGGGCCACCTGAAGGCCGCTGGCACGCTGGTGCGCATCCTGCGCGAGTTCAGCGCCGATAACCCGCAGGAGCATCAGCCCGGCGAGGTGATCAACGTTGAGCTGTTCAAGCCCGGCCAGAAGGTCGACATCTCCGGCAACTCGAAGGGCCGCGGCTTCGCCGGCGTGGTCAGGCGCCACGGCTTCCGCGGCGGCCCCAAGACCCACGGCCAGAGCGATCGCCACCGCGCCCCCGGCTCGATCGGTGCCGGCAACTCCCCCGGCCGCGTCTGGAAGGGCCAGAAGATGGCCGGCCGCATGGGCGGCAAGCGGGTGACGGTGCAGAACCTTGAGGTGGTCGAGGTGATCGCCGATAAGAACCTGCTCCTCGTGAAGGGCTCGGTGCCCGGCGCTCGCAACGCTCTGCTCCAGATCCGCCGCGCGGTGAAGGCGTAAAGAGGAACCAAAGATGCAGACAACTCTTTATAACCAGGCCGGCGAGCAGATCGGCGAGCTCGACCTGAGCGACTACATTTTCGGCATCACGCCGAACATCCCGGTGATGCACCAGTATGTGGTGATGCAGGCCGCCAACGCGCGCCTCGGCACCCATAACACCCGCGGCCGCGGCGAGGTGAAGGGCAGCACCAAGAAGCTCTATCGCCAGAAGGGCACCGGCCGCTCCCGCCAGGGCTCGGTGCGCGCGCCCCACCGCAAGGGCGGTGGCGTGGCCCACGGCCCGCACCCCCGCTCCTACGCGGTGAGCATGCCCCGCAAGATGCGCCGCCTCGCCGTCCGCTCGGCCCTCTCGGCCAAGCACGCCGAGTCGCAGATCCGCTTCGTCGATGCGATCAAGTTCGAGGCGCCCCGTACCAAGGACGCGGTCGCCTTCCTGAAGGCTCACGGCCTCGAGGGTAAGACGCTGATCGTGATCGATAGCAAGAACGAGCAGAACGCGATCCTGCAGCGCTCGGCCAACAACCTGCCGAACGTCAAGACCATCCTCGCCCACTATCTCAACGTGCGCGATCTGCTGCAGTACGACAATATCGTGATGCCCCGGGCCGCCGTCGAGGTGATCGAGAGCTTCCTGGGCCAGAGCGCCGGCGCGGCTGCGGCCAGCGAGAAGGAGTAGCCCTATGCCGACGCCGCATCAGATCATTATCCGCCCGCTGATCACGGAGAAGAACACCAGCCTGATGGAGTACAACAAGTATTCCTTCGAGGTGCTCCGCGAGGCGAGCAAGCCAGAGATCAAGCACGCTATTGAGACCATCTTCAACGTAGAGGTCACAAGCGTCCACACGATGAACGTCCGCGGCAAGCTCAAGCGCCGCGGCCGCGAGATGGGCTATACCCGCGACTGGAAGAAGGCGATCGTCACCCTTGCACCGGGCGACCACATCGAGATCTTCGAGAGCTAACGGAGCAGACATATGGCCATCCGTAAATACAAGCCGACATCGGCCGGCCGCCGCAATATGTCGGTCTCCACGTTCGAGGAGATCACGAAGAAGCGGCCCGAGTCGCGCCTGATTGAGCCGCTGCGCAAGCGCGCCGGCCGCAACAATCAGGGTAAGATCACCACCCGCCATCGCGGTGGCGGCCACAAGCGCTTCTATCGCATCATCGACTTTAAGCGCAACAAGTTCGGCATCCCGGGCAAGGTGCAGGCGATCGAGTACGATCCCAACCGCTCCGCCCGCATCGCCCTCATCGCCTACAGCGACGGCGAGAAGCGCTACATCATCGCGCCCGTCGGCCTCAAGGTCGGTGACACTATCAGCAATGGCGCCGACGCCGATATCCGCGTCGGCAACGCCCTGCCCCTCAGCGCCATCCCCCTCGGCACCCAGGTGCACAACATCGAGCTGGAGATCGGCCGCGGCGGCGTGCTGGTGCGCAGCGCCGGCACCTCAGCCCAGCTGATGGCCAAGGAGGGCGACTACGCCACCCTGCGCATGCCGTCGGGCGAGATGCGCCAGATCCACCTCCGCTGCATGGCCACCATCGGCCAGGTGGGCAACGTGGATCACCAGAACATCCGCATCGGCAAGGCGGGCCGCGCCCGCTGGCTCGGCCGCCGGCCCACCGTCCGCGGTACGGTGATGAACCCCCGCGACCATCCCCACGGTGGTGGCGAGGGCCGCGCCCCCCGCGGTATGAGCACCCCCAAGACCAAGTGGGGTAAGCCCGCTCGCGGTGTGAAGACTAGGAACAACAAGCGCACGGACCGCTTCATCGTCCGCCGGCGCAAGGTGTAAACAGCGGCCATACGCCAGGAGGCGATAGGCGATAGATCCCCCGAGGATATCGCCTATCGCCTAACGGCTGTAGACCGCAGGAGGCAACTGATGTCCCGTTCGTCCAAGAAGGGCCCATACGTCGATATCAAGCTGCTGGAGCGCGTGGAGACGATGAACCGCGGCAGCGAGCGGCGCGTGCTGCGCACCTGGTCGCGCGACTCCACGATCTTCCCGCAGATGATCGGCCACACGATCGCCGTCCACGACGGCCGCCGTCACGTGCCGGTCTACATCACCGAGAATATGGTCGGCCATAAGCTCGGCGAGTTCGCCCCTACCCGCATGTTCCGCGGCCACGGCGGCAAGAAGGCCGATAAGCGCGGCAAGATGAAGTAGGGTGCTCCTCGTGAGTTGTGGTACAATGGCCGGGTTTGCTTTCGCGGGCCGCCCGAAGAGCATCTGCCCGGAGCACAGACGAGAGATACGATGGAAGTCAAAGCTGTTACTCGCTTAGTGCGCATCTCGCCGCTCAAGGTTCGCCTGGTGATGGATGTGGTGCGGGGGATGCCGGTCGAGAAGGCCCTGGCGACCCTGAACTATATGCCTCAGAAGGCGGCCCGCGAGGTTGCTCGTACGATCAAGTCGGCCGCGGCCAATGCGGAGCATAACTTCGACATGGACCGCAGCGCGCTGGTGGTGAAGCGGATCTACGCCGACCAGGGCCCCGTGCTGAAGCGCCTGATGCCGCGGGCCCGTGGTATGGCGAACCAGATCCGCAAGCCGACCACCCATATCACCGTGATCGTCGACGACGGCGAAGAGTACTAGGCTGCCACGGTAGGAGGCACAGTTTGGGACGCAAAGTTCATCCGATCGGTTTTCGCCTCGGCTACATCAAAGACTGGCAGTCGAAGTGGTTCGCCGAGCGCGAGAATTACACCCTCCAGCTCCATGAGGATCTGGCGCTGCGCAAGCTGATCGCCAGGGAGCTGGCGAACGCCGGTGTGTCGCGGATCGATATCGAGCGCTCGGCCAACAAGATCGAGATCACGGTCTTCACCGCCAAGCCCGGCATCGTGATCGGCAAGCGCGGCGCCAATGTTGATCAGCTCAAGAACAGCCTCGAGCGCCAGACGGGTAAGAAGATCAAGCTGAATATTCAGGAGATCCATCAGCCCGAGCTCGATGCGCAGCTGGTGGCCGAGAGTATCGGCGAGCAGATCAACAAGCGCGTGAGCTACAAGCGCGCTATGAAGCAGGCCGTGCAGCGGGCCATGCGCCTCGGGGCGCAGGGCGTGCGCGTGAAGTGCTCGGGCCGCCTCGGCGGCGCTGAGATGTCTCGCGTCCAGAGCGAGAGCGATGGCCGCGTGCCCCGCCACACGCTGCGGGCCGACATCGACTTCGCCCAGGTTCACGCCCACACCACCTACGGCCGCATCGGCGTGAAGGTTTGGATCTATAAGGGTGAGGTCTTCCCCGACCAGTTGGGTAAGGCCCAGGTTGAGCAGCAGGTGAGCGCGACGCCTGAGCGCAGCGAGCGGAGCGAGCGCCGGCCCAGGAGAGGTAGCGATGCTACTGCCTAAGCGCACGAAGTACCGCAAGATGCAGAAGGGCCGCAGCGAAGGCCTTTCCTATCGCGGCAACAGCGTCGCCTTCGGCGACTATGGCCTCATGGCCCTCGAGCCGGTCTGGATCACCAGCCGCCAGATCGAGGCGGCTCGCCGTACGATCACCAACTATGTGAAGCGCGGCGGCAAGGTCTGGATCCGGATCTTCCCCGATAAGCCGGTGACCCAGAAGCCCGCCGAGACTCGTATGGGCGGCGGCAAGGGCAGCGTGGATCACTGGGTGGCGGTGGTGAAGCCGGGCCGCGTGGTCTTCGAGCTCGGCGGTGTGCGCGAGGAGGTCGCCCTCGAGGCGCTCAAGCGCGCAGCGCAGAAGCTGCCGATTAAATGCAAGATCATCACGCGGGACGATGTGGAACCGGAGGTGAGCAGTGGCGAAGGCGAGTGAGCTCCGCAACATTGAGGACGCGGAACTCCGCGATCAGCTCAAGGGCTACTACGAGGAGCTGTTCAACCTGCGTTTCCAGAAGGTGACAGGACGCCTCACCAATACGGCGCGCCCGCGCCAGGTGAAGAAAGAGATCGCGCGGATCAAGACTATTCTGCGCGAGCGCCAGCTGGAGCAGGAGTAAGCACGATGACAGAGACAGAGCAGCGCGCCGTTCGTCGCACCCAGAAGATCGGGCGCGTGATCAGCGATAAGATGGACAAGACGGTGACGGTGGCGGTGGACTACCTCAAGCCCCACCCGCTTTATCGCAAGATCATCCGCAAAACCAGCAAGTTCCACGCGCACGACGAGGAGAACACCTGCAGAGTCGGCGATCTGGTGCGGATCGAGGAGACCCGCCCCATGAGCCGCACCAAGCGCTGGATGGTGGTTGAGATCGTGCAGCGGGGCGAGGAGTAAGGCCATGATTCAGCCCCAGACTCGGCTGAAGGTCGCCGACAACACTGGCGCCAAAGAGATCATGTGCATCCGTGTGCTCGGCGGCTCGGTAGTGAAGTACGGCCGCGTGGGCGACATCATCGTCGCCAGCGTGAAGCAGGCTGCCCCCGGCGGCGCGGTGAAGAAGGGCGAGGTGGTGCGGGCGGTGATCATCCGCACGGCCAAGGAGTATGGCCGGCCTGATGGCTCCCATATCCGCTTCGACGATAACGCCGCTGTGATTATCGGCAAAGAGAACAACCCCCGCGGCACGCGCATCTTCGGCCCGGTGGCCCGTGAGCTGCGCGAGAAGCAGTTCATGCGCATCGTGTCGCTTGCGCCCGAGGTGCTGTAGGTACGTGGAGTGTGCTATGCACGTCAAATCTGGTGACGAGGTGCTCGTCATCGCCGGCAAGGATAAAGGGCGGCGCGGCAAGATCAAGCGCGCTATCCCAGCGGAGAGCCGGGTGGTGGTCGAGGGCCTGAATATCGTCAAGCGCCACATGAAGCCCCGCGGCCCCGGCAAGCCGGGCGGCATCATCGAGATGGAGGCTCCGCTCCATGTCTCGAACGTGATGCTGATCTGCCCCACCTGCGGGCGGGCGTCGCGCACCGGGCATCGCTTTCTGGAGGAGACCGACCACAAGGGCCGCCCGCGCAAGGTGCGCTTCTGCAAGGCCTGCGACGCGGTCATCGATAAGTAACTCGCCCGTTCAGGGCCGGCGGGCGCCCCTGTGCCCGGCCAAGCCCCTGGAGAATAACTATGGCAGTCCGTCTGCGGGAGAAATATCAGAGCGAGATCGTCCCTGCGCTCCAGCAGGAGCTGCAGCTCAAGTCGATCATGCAGGTGCCCCGCCTGCAGAAGATCGTCGTCAATATCGGTGTCGGCGAGGCCATCCAGAACTCGAAGGCGTTGGATGCCGCCGTTGGCGATCTCGCCACGATCACCGGCCAGAAGCCCGTGATCACAAAGGCCAAGAAGTCGGTCGCCGCCTTTAAGCTGCGCGAGGGTATGGCGATCGGCGCGATGGTTACCCTTCGCGGCGATCGTATGTACGATTTCCTTGATCGGCTCGTGAACCTGGCGCTGCCCCGCATCCGCGACTTCCGCGGCGTCAGCCGGCGCTCTTTCGATGGCCGCGGTAACTATAGCCTGGGCCTGCGGGAGCAGATCGTCTTCCCCGATATCGACTACGATAAGATCGATAAGCTACGGGGCCTCGAGGTGGTGATTGTGACCAGCGCCACCAACGACGAGCACGCTTACGCCCTGCTCAAGCGCCTCGGTATGCCATTTCGTGATTAGTCTGGGCCAGGAGCGGTAGCTCACCAGCCCAACAGCTTAGGAGGATTCCCTTGGCGAAGACGTCTTGGATCGTGAAGTCGCAGCGCCCGCAGAAGTATAAGGTGCGCGAGTACAACCGCTGCAAGATCTGCGGCCGCTCGCGAGCCTATATGCGCAAGTTCGGCATGTGCCGCATCTGCTTCCGAGAGAATGCCCTCAAGGGGCTGATCCCGGGCGTTGTGAAGTCCAGCTGGTAACGAGGAGGCTCACAGTGAGTGTGAATGACCCAATCGGCGACATGCTGACGCGGATTCGTAATGCGTGCATGGCGCGGCATACGACTGTGACGATGCCCTCGTCGAAGATGAAGCTGGCTATCGCCGCGATTCTCAAGCGCGAAGGGTTCATCAAAGATTACACCGTTATCGAGGGCAAGCCCTGCGATACGATCTCGATGACCCTCAAGTATATGTCGGACCGGCGCCCGGCCATCACCGGCCTGCGCCGTGTGAGCAAGCCCGGCCTGCGTATCTACACCAAGCGTGAGGACATTCCGCGGGTGCGCGGCGGCCTTGGTCTGAGCATCCTCTCGACGCCTAAGGGCGTGCTGGCCGGCCACGACGCCTGGCGGGAGCGCGTGGGCGGCGAGGTGCTCTGCTACATCTGGTAGGCGCAGAGGGAGATTGCCATGTCCCGTATTGGAAAAAAACCGATCACCCTGCCGAAAGGCGTAGAGATCAAGGTCGAGGAAGGTAACCTGGTGACCGTCAAGGGTCCCAAGGGTACCCTCACCCAGAAGTTCCACCCCGACATGATCATCTCGCAGGAGAACGGCACGCTCAGCGTCAACCGTCCCTCCGAGAGCAAGCAGCATAAGGCGCTCCACGGCCTCACTCGCACCCTGGTGCACAATATGGTCGTCGGCGTGACCGACGGCTGGGAGCGGCGGCTCGAGATCAACGGCGTCGGCTACCGCGCCGCCCTGGAGGGGAAGACCCTGGTGCTGAACCTGGGCTTCTCGCACCAGGTGCGCCTTAACCCGCCGGAGAATGTGCAGTACGTGGTGGGCGAGCGCAAGAGCGCCAACGACCCCCTCGGCCTGACTGTCCGCGGTATCGATAAGCAGGTTGTCGGCGAGGAGGCTGCCCGCATCCGCAGCCTGCGCCCGCCGGAGCCCTACAAGGGCAAGGGCATCAAGTACCTGGAAGAGAAGATCCGCCGCAAGGCTGGTAAGGCCGGCAAGGCCCGGTAGGGACGAGGCATCGCCCTCGCCCGATCGGGGCCACGTAGGGGCGAGGCATTGTCCTCGCCCAACCGGACGGATAACGGAAGAATCGATCTCCGACGATGGGGGATGGAATCTCCATCGCGAGTGTGAGGATAACAATGGCGAAGCGAACCCCGCGAGAGCTGCGCATCCGGCGCCACAACCGCCTGCGCAAGCGCGTCAGCGGCACACCAGAGCGGCCGCGGTTGAATGTGTTCCGTAGCAACGCTCATATCTATGCCCAGGTGATCGACGATGTCAAGGGCCACACCCTGGCCGCCGCGTCGAGCAACGAGAAGGGCTGGAGCGAGGCGAACGGCAAGAAGACGAAGTCGGAGCAAGCGACAGTGGTCGGCCGGCTGATCGCCGAGCGGGCGAAGGCCGCAGGTGTGGAGAAGGTCGTGTTCGACCGTGGCGGCTATAAGTATCACGGGCGGGTGAAGGCGCTGGCCGAGGCGGCGCGCGAGGCCGGCCTGATCTTCTAGGCCCAGTGGGCCGCTTTCGGAGGAAGCGTGAAGCGAGAACGTATTAACGCCGAAGGGCTGGAGCTTGAGGAGCGGGTCGTCCAGATCAACCGCGTCTCCAAAGTGGTAAAGGGCGGCCGCCGCTTCAGCTTTAGCACAGTGGTTGTGGTTGGTGACGGCAAGGGCCACGTGGGCGTCGGCATGGGCAAGGCCGCCGAGGTGCCCGAGGCCATCCGCAAGGGCACCGAGGCCGCTAAGAAGAACCTCATCCGCGTGCCCCTGGTGGGCGCCACGGTGCCCCACGAGGTGCTGTCCAAGTTCGCCGCTACCAAGGTGATGCTGCGTCCGGCCGCGCCCGGTACCGGCGTGATCGCCGGCCGTGGTGTGCGTCCCGTTGTGGAGGCCGCCGGGATCAAGGATCTGCTCTCGAAGGTCTACGGCAGCAACAACCCCGTGAATGTCGTGAAGGCGGCCTTCCAGGCCCTCAGCGAGCTCACCTCGCTGGCTGAGATGGCCCGCCGCCGCGATATGACGCCGCAGGAGCTGGCCGCGCGCCGCGTGCGCCGCGAGGTGGCCCCGGCTGCGAGCGGCCCGGCTGAGGAGACCGCGGCATGAGCAAGCTGCGCATTACCTACAAGAAGAGCATGATCGGCTATGCCAAGGACCAGAAGGAGACGGTGCTCTCCCTCGGCCTGCGCAAGCTCGGTCAGTCCGTAATCAAGCCCGACAACCCCGCCATCCGGGGCATGATCTTCAAGGTCAGGCACCTGGTTGAGGTGGAAGAGGTCGGCGACGAGGTGACGGCATGAAACTGCACGACCTGAAGCCCGCCCCTGGTTCCACCACCAGGACGAAGCGGGTCGGCCGTGGCCACGGCTCCGGCAAGGGCAAGACGGCCGGCAAGGGCATGATGGGCCAGAAGGCCCGTCGCGGCCCCGGCCCCTATCGCACCTTTGAGGGTGGCCAGAACCGGCTCGTGAAGCGCATGCCCTTCAAGCGTGGCTTCACGAACATCTTCCGCGTCGAGTACGAGCTGATCAACGTCGGCAGCCTGGCCCAGTGGCCCACCGATGTTGAGGTGACGCCCGAGGCGCTGCTGAAGGCCAGGGTGCTGCGGCGCAAGAACCTGCCGGTGAAGGTGCTCGGCGATGGCGAGCTCACCACCGCCCTCACGGTGCACGCCCACAAGTTCTCGGCCAGCGCCCGGCAGAAGATCGAGGCCGCCGGCGGCAAGGTTGTCGAGTTGCCTTGGGAGGTCGAGCGCCACTCGCGCTCCCGCGGCCCGAACCCCTCGATGCGCAACGCCGCAGCCAAGAAGGCGAAGGCCTAGCCCAAGTTGATGGACGACGGCGCGCGGCCCAGCAGGCCGCCCGTCGTCCATCGATCGTCCAGAGGAAGCACAGATGCTCCAGGCACTTGTCCGCGCTATCCAGCTGCCCGATCTGCGCCGCCGTATCCTCTTCACCCTGGGGATGCTGCTGGTCTTCCGCGCGATCGCCCATATCCCGGTGCCGAATATCAACCCCGACTCGCTGGCTCAGCTCCGCGAGGCCCTCGCCTCCAACCAGCTCGCCCAGCTGCTGAATATCTTCGCCGGCGGCGCGCTGCAGAACTTCTCCGTGGCCGCGATGGGCGTCTATCCCTACATCACGGCCCAGATCATCATGCAGCTGCTCCAGCCGCTCATCCCCGCGCTCCAGGAGTTGCAGAAGGAGGGCGAGCAGGGCCGGGTGCGCCTGAACCGCTATATGATGTGGCTGACCATCCCCCTGGCGTATCTGCAGGCGTATGGGCAGACCCTCACCCTGGAGCGGACGGTCAACCCCACCGCTGACCCCAGCCTCTCGCTCTTCCGCACGCCCTTTGACATCATCGGCAACTTCTTCCCCACCTTCACCGTGCTCACAACGATGGTGGCAGGGACGATGCTGCTGGTCTGGCTGGGCGAGCAGATCAACGAGCGGGGCATCGGCCAGGGTATCTCGGTGATCATCTTCGGCGGCATTGTCTCCGGCCTGCCGGGGCTGGTTGTGCAGGGCTTCCAGATCAGCCAGGCCGGCGATGTGGCCACCTTCCTCGGCATCATCGGCTTTATCGCCATCGCCCTGCTGACGATCGTCGGCATCGTTCTGATCCAGGAGGGCCAGCGGCGCATCCCGGTGCAGTACGCCAAGCGGGTGCGGGGCAACCGCGTCTATGGCGGCCAGAGCAGCCATATCCCGCTCAAGGTGAACATGGCCGGCATGATCCCGCTGATCTTCGCCCAGAGCATCATCATCTTCCCCGGCATCGTGGCCTCCTGGTTCTACCGGCCCGGCGCTACCGGGATCGGCAACGCGATCGCGGGCTTCTTCTACAACACCTTTAACCCCACCGGCACCGGCGGCGGCGCGCTCTACATGACGCTGCTCTTCCTGCTGACCGTCGGCTTCACCTACTTCTACACGCTGGTCCTGTTCCAGCAGCAGGACATCCCCGACAATCTGCAGCGCAACGGCGGCTTCATCCCCGGCATCCGCCCCGGCAAGAATACCGAGCAGTATCTCAGCCGGGTGCTCAACCGGATCACGCTGGCGGGCGCGCTCTTCCTCGGCCTGATCGCGGTGCTGCCCTTCATCACGCAGAGCCTCACCGGCCTGCAGTTGGGGCTCGGCAGCACAGCGCTGCTGATCGTCGTCGGCGTGGCGGTAGATACGATGCGGCAGCTCGAGGCGCAGCTGATCATGCGCGATTACGAAGGCTTCCTGACGCGCTAACGCAGCATGTCACGAAGCCAGTTCGGATATGGTATCATCCCAGGGAGTCGTACGGCTGAGCCCGTACGGCCCCTGGCCCGAGGGTAGCCCCGCGGGTCTGTACGCGAACAGCATCGGTAGCGCAATGATGCGCAACGGGAAGTAGCGGAGAGCGCCGATTATGACCACCAACGTGATCCTGCTTGGACCTCCAGGAGCAGGGAAGGGCACTCAGGCGAAGACGCTGAGCGAGCGCACCGCGCTGACCCACGTGGCCAGCGGCGATCTCTTCCGCGCGGCCCTGCGGGAGGGCACCGAGCTCGGGATGCTCGCGAAGTCGTATATGGATCGCGGCGAGCTGGTGCCCAACGAGGTGGTGATCGGCATGATCCTGGAGCGGATCGCCCGCCCCGACTGCGCTCCCGGCGTGATCTTCGATGGGTTCCCCCGCACGCGCGAGCAGGCGGTGGCCCTCGAGGATTCGCTGAGCAAGCAGGGCAGCAAGATCGACGCGGTGCTCTACCTGCGGGTGCCGAACGATGTGCTGCTGCGGCGCATCGCGGGGCGGCAGACTTGCAAAACTTGCGGAGCTACGTATAATATCTACTATTTCCCGAGCCACAGGCCGGGAATTTGTGATGCCTGCGGCGGGAAGCTCTACCAGCGCAGCGACGACTCGATGGAGACCGCCCAGCATCGCCTGGATGTCTATTTCGCGCAGACAATGCCCCTGATCGAGTACTACCAGCGCCAGGGCATTCTGCACGAGATCGATGGCCAGCTTGAGATTTCATGGGTCACGGACGCTATGCTCAAGAAGCTTGGACCGTATCTGGTGACCTCAGTGCAACCGAAGGAGTGATATGTCGAAAAAGAAGGACGTCATCGAGATGGAGGGGACCATCACGGAGCCGCTGCCCAACGCCATGTTCCGGGTGGAACTGGAGAATGGCCACGAGGTGTTGGCCCATATCTCCGGCAAGATGCGCATGAACTATATTCGTATTTTGAAGGGCGATCGGGTGCTGGTTGAACTTTCACCCTATGATCTGACCCGTGGGCGTATCACGTATCGTTACAAGTAGTGCGTCTCTAGTAGCGGCTGTTGTTGAATGGCTAGTGAGGCGGCCGCGAGGCCGCTGCGGGGAGGACTGTTGTGAAAGTACGAGCTTCGGTCAAGCCCCGCTGCGAATATTGCAAGGTGATCAAGCGTAAGGGTGTGATCCGTGTGATCTGCTCGCGCACGCCGAAGCACAAGCAGCGCCAGGGCTAAGCAGGAAACAGCGACGAGGGAGCAGGATTGGCGCGCCGCAGAAGTTCAGTGACGTTTGCCGAACCTGGTCTTAGGAAACTAATCGAGGAATTGCATGGCACGTATCGCCGGGGTTGATATTCCCCGCAACAAGAAGATCGGGATCTCGATCACCTACATCTACGGGATCGGGCGCTCGAATGGCGCGGAGATTCTGCGCAAGGCCAACGTGAACCCGGACGCCCGCGTGCGCGACCTGACCGAGGAGGAGGTTGGCCGCATCCGCGAGATCGTAGACCGGGAGTATCGGGTGGAGGGCGACCTGCGCCGCGAGGTGCAGCTCAATATCAAGCGCCTGATGGACATCGGCTGCTACCGGGGCCTGCGGCACCGCCGCGGCATGCCCGTGCGCGGCCAGCGCACCCGCACCAACGCCCGCACGCGCCGTGGCCGCAGGGGCCAGGCGATCGGTATTAAGAAGAAGGCTAAGAAGTAGGTCGCTGAGGCGACCGCCACGCCCACAGGTCGGGCATGGCCCACCTGTGGCGCCTGTGTGTGAAGGAGTATCGAATGCCCCCGAAGGGACAGCAGAAGAGTGGTGCGGCCTCCAGGCAGCGCGGCAAGCGCCGCGAGCGGAAGAATGTTCCGCGTGGCCAGGCCCACGTGCTCAGCACCTTCAATAACACCATCGTCACGATCACCGACCCGCAGGGCGCGGTGATCTGCTGGGCCAGCGCCGGCCAGAACGGCTTCAAGGGCTCGCGCAAGAGCACACCCTACGCCGCCCAAGTCACGGCCGATATGGCCGCCCGCAAGGCGATGGAGAACGGGATGCGCTCGCTCGAGGTGTTTGTGAAGGGCCCCGGCTCCGGCCGCGAGGCCGCCATCCGCTCGCTGCAGGCGGCCGGCCTGCAGGTGACGGCGATCACTGATGTGACGCCGATCCCGCACAACGGCTGCCGCCCGCCCAAGCGCCGCCGCGTGTAGGCGACGTCACCTGAACAATCGAATGGCGAGACGACCGTGGACGGTACCGCGGGGCCTTTGCCCTGGCGCCCACCACGGGTGCGATGCTCGACAGAAGCATCGCAGCTGCGCCCATCTCGCCGCGTGTTAATCATTGCGGGCACGCTACCATTGCGCCCGCGCAAGGAAGGATCAGCAGACTATGGCGCGATATACCGGCCCCGTCGGTAAGGTAAGCCGACGGCTTGGCATCGGCATCACTGAGAAGGGCTCCCGCATCCTCGCGAAGCGCCCCTTCCCCCCTGGCCAGCACGGCCCCACCTCTCGGCGCCGCCAGGTGTCCGACTACGGCCTCCAGCTGCTTGAGAAGCAGAAGGCGAAGTATATCTACGGCCTGCTGGAGCGCCAGTTCCGCCGTGTCTTCGAGCAGGCCGCCCGCCGCAGCGGCGTGACGGGCGAGTATATGCTCAGCCTGCTCGAGCGCCGGCTCGATAATGTGGTCTACCGCCTTGGCTTCGCCACTACCCGCGCCCAAGCCAGGCAGCTGGTGACCCACGGCCATATTACGGTGGACGGCCGCAAGACCAATATCCCCTCCTACACCCTGAAGGTTGGCCAGGTGGTCGCGGTGCGGCCTGAGAGCCGCCGCCGCACCTATTTCAAGAATCTCGTTGACAGCGGCGAGCTGAACAAGTACCGGGCCCCCGACTGGCTGCGCCTGAGCCCGGCCGAGCTTTCGGGCACGGTCGTGTCGCTGCCCCGGCGCGAAGATGCCGAGGCCGGAATCAACGAGCAGCTGATCGTTGAGTTCTACAGCCGCTAAGCGAATTTGTAGATTGTAGATTGCAGATTGCAGGTTGTTGCGTGCGGGTTGTCGCTTGCAGATCGTCACGCCAGGCGTTGCTGAGCCGGCCCAATCTGCAACCTCCAATCTGCAATCTGCAATTGTTATATGGAGGCGTGCCGTGCTGGACATCGCCATGCCTAAAATCGAGGTTGTGGAGGCGGCCGAGAACTACGGGCGCTTTAAGATCGAGCCCCTGGATCCCGGCTATGGCCACACCCTGGGCAACGCGTTGCGGCGGGTCCTGCTCTCGTCCATCCCAGGGTCGGCGGTTACCAAGATCAAAATCGAAGGCGTGTTTCACGAGTTCGCTACGATCGAGGGTGTGCGAGAAGATGTAACCGAGCTTGTGCTGAATATCAAAGGCATTCGCGTGCGCTCCACCAATGAGCGCCCTGTGAAGCTGCTGCTGACGAAGCATGGCGCGGGGGTCGTTACCGCAGCCGACATTGAACAGCCTGCCGGCGTGGAGATCGTGAACCCCGACCACTATATCGCGACGATCGATAGCGACGACGGGCGGCTCGAGATCGAGTTGACGGTCGAGCGGGGCAAGGGCTACATCTCGGCCGACCAGCGGGAGATCCTGCCCCTTGGCGAGATCCCGGTGGATGCGATGTTCACCCCGGTGCCGCGGGTGAACTATCTGGTGGAGAATACCCGTATCGGCCAGGCTACCGACTTCGACCGCTTGCTGCTTGAGATCTGGACCGACGGCACCGTGAAGCCGGGCGACGCCCTGAGCCACGCGGCCAAGGTGCTGGTGCAGTACAGCCAGACAATCGCCGACTTCAACCGGCTCTCGATCGAGCCGGAGGAGCAGCCGGCGCCGCTTGGCCTCACCATCCCGGCCGACGTCTACGATACGCCGATCGAGGACCTGGATCTCTCGACGCGCACCTACAACTGCCTCAAGCGGGCCGATATCACCAAGGTCGGCCAGGTGCTGCAGATGGACGAGAAGGCGCTGCTCTCGGTGCGTAACCTGGGGCAGAAGTCGATGGAGGAGATCCGCGACAAGCTCAACGAGCGCGGCTACATCCCGCGCCCGGCGGCTGTGGCGGGTGAGTAGGGAACAGGGAACAGGGGACAGGCAAAGCCGTTCCCTACTGAGAGGATACGAGCATGCGACACCGACACGCGGGCAAGCTGCTGGGGCGCTCCTATGAGCACCGCAAAGCCCTCTACCGCAACCTGATGATCGCGCTGCTGCAGCATCGCAAGATCACCACGACGATCGCCAAGGCGAAGGCTGTGCAGCCGGAGATGGAGAAGCTGATCTCGATCGCCCGTGAGGATACCCCCCACGCCCGGCGCATGGTGCTCTCGAAGCTCGCCAGCAAGGAGGCGATGCGCCTGGCCTTCACCTTCCTGCCGCAGGACTACGCGGGCCGTAACGGTGGCTACACCCGCCTCACGAAGCTCGGCCCGCGGCAGGGCGACGGCGCCGAGATGGCGCTGCTCGAGCTGGTCTGATGCGCAACGTGGCCCTGCGCCTCGCCTACGACGGCACCGACTTCGTCGGGTCGCAGTGGCAAAATCAGGGGCGCACGGTCCAGGGAGCGCTGGAGGAGGCCTGGGAGGGCCTCACGCAGGAGCGGCGACGCTTCACCCTGGCGGGGCGCACCGATGCCGGTGTCCACGCTCACGGCCAGGTGGCGAATGTACGGACGGAGGCGCGGCACCCGCTGAACACGGTGCTGAGAGGGATGAACGCGCTGCTGCCAGATGATGTGCGTGTACTGGCAGCGCAGGAGGTCGGGCCGGAGTTTCACGCGCGCTACAGCGCGATCCGACGCGACTACCGTTATCTGATCGACCAAGGCCCGGCGCCGCTGCCAACCCTGCGGCACCTGGCGCTCTATGTGGAGCAGCGGTTGGACCTGGAGGCGATGGCCGAGGCGCTGCCGCAACTGGAGGGAACCCACGATTTCGCCGCCTTTACGGCGCAGTCGCCCGACCAGAAGCGTACCGTCCGCACGGTGTACACGGCCCGGCTTGGTGAGGTGGAGCTGTTTGGGCGGCGGCTGATCACGATCGACCTGGCGGCGAACGCCTTTCTGCAGCATATGGTCCGGGTGATCGTCGGCACCGTGCTGCTGGTTGGGCGAGGCCGCATGACGGCAGCAGAGTTCCGGCAGGTGCTGGAGCGCCGCGACCGGAAGGCCGCAGGGCCGACCGCCCCGGCCCACGGGCTGACGCTTACACGGGTGAGCTACCCGCCCGAGCTTGTGCGCTGGGACGACGAGCGGGCGTAACGAAACTGAGAAGGAAGATTGCTGTGAAGACCTATCATCAGAAGGCCTCCGAAGTGCAGCGCGATTGGCTGCTGGTGGATGCCGACGGCCAGGTGCTCGGCCGGCTGGCCACCCAGATCGCCACCCTGCTGCGGGGCAAGCACAAGCCCACCTACACCCCGTCGATCGACGGCGGCGATTTTGTGATCGTCGTGAATGTCGAGAAGATCAAGCTCATGGGCAAGAAGGCCGAGCAGAAGGTCTACTACCGCCACTCGGGCTATCCGGGCGGCCTCAAGGTCACGCCCTACAAGATGATGCTGGCCAAGCATCCCGATCGCATCTTGCGCAGCGCCGTCAAGGGCATGCTGCCGAAGAACCGGCTGGGCCGCAGGCTGCTGACCAAGCTGCGCCTCTACGCCGGCCCGAATCACCCCCACGCCGCGCAGCAGCCCAAGGTTTGGACGCCGCGGCCGACAACGTCGAGCTAAGGAGTATCTTGAATGGACGCGAAGCGCTACTATCAGGGCACCGGCCGCCGCAAGACCGCGGTGGCCCGCGTGCGCCTCTTCCCCGGCAATGGGGAGTACGTGGTGAACGGCAAAAGTCCGGAGGAGTACTTCGGCCCCCGCGATCTGCTGCAGCGGGAGATCCGCTTGCCGCTGCAGCTTACGGATAACCTCGCCAGCTTCAACGTGCTGGTGAAGGTGCGCGGCGGCGGCGTGCACAGCCAGGCCGGCGCCGTGCGCCACGGCGTGGCTCGCGCCCTGCTCGACCTCGACCCGGACCTGCGGCCGACGCTGAAGAAGGCTGGCCTGCTCACCCGCGACCCGCGCGTGAAGGAGCGCAAGAAGCCCGGCCTCAAGCGCGCCCGCAAGGCCCCGCAGTACACCAAGCGCTAGGCCTCTCACGCGCCCGGACGTTCACTACAGTGGCACGGAGAACACGGAGTTGGACGGACCGCTCTGTGCACTCTGTGCCACTGTGGTGCAATCTGTCGCGTGACATGCTACAATGGCGTAACACTGGTTAGCGAGGGCGGCGATGCGCGTGATCACCGGGCGGGCGAAGGGACATCGGCTCAAGGCCCCCAAGGGCCTCGGCACGCGCCCGATGCTTGATCGGGTGAAGGAGTCGCTCTTCTCCGTGCTCGAGGGCTACGGCCGCATCAGGGGCCGCGTGCTCGACCTCTACGCCGGCACCGGCTCGCTCGGCATCGAGCTCCTCTCCCGCGGCGCCTCCTCCGCCGATTTCGTGGAGCAGAGCCCCCACGTCGGCGCGATCATCCGCGAGAACCTGCGCCACACCAAGCTCGACGCGTTCGGCCAGGTGCATACGATGCCCGTCGAGCGCTTCCTGCTGAGCCACCGCGGCGTGGGCCACTACGACTACATCGTGATGGACCCGCCCTACGCTGATCCCGCGATCGAGCGTACGATCGGCCTGGTGGTCGAGACGAAGATGGGCCACCCCGGCAGCCTGCTGATCGTCGGCCACTCCCCTCGGGTCACTCTCGCCGACAGCTACCCCGGTCTCACGCGGATCAAGTTCCGGCGCCTCGGCGACTCCTGCTTCTCGATCTACGAGCACGACGACCCGGCCGCCTCGCCTGCCACGGGTGCCGACGCCGAGGACGTCTGAGCATCTCTACCGCACGAAAACTATGCGCATCGCCGTCTACCCCGGCAGCTTCGATCCCGTCACTTACGCCCATCTCGACATCGCCGCCCGCGCCGCGCGGCTGTTCGACAAGGTGGTGATGGCGGTGTTCGACCGGCCGCAGAAGAATCTGCTCTTTAACACAGAGGAGCGCTTGGGTCTGCTGCGCACGGCGATCGCCGATCTGCCTGGGGTGGAGGCGACCACCTACAGCTCGCTGACCGTGGAGTTTGCCCGCTCGATCGGGGCCCAGGCTCTGGTGCGCGGCCTGCGCACGGTGAGCGACTTCGAGGCGGAGTACACGCTGGCCCAGCTCAACCGGGCCCTCGACCCTGAGATCGAGGTGGTGGTGCTGATGGCTAGCCAGGGCCTGGCCCATGTCAGCTCCAGCGCTGTGCGGGAGATGGCCGGCCTGGGGCGGGATCCGGTGGAGTTCACGCCGCCGCATATCGTCGAGGCGCTGCGGCAGAAGTTCGCGCAAAGGGGGTGAGCGCCATCGAGCTTGACGATCTGATCGATGAGCTGGAGGACGCCCTCGCCGAGGGTCGTCGGCTGCCGTTCAGCGGCGGCCGGCTGCTGGTGGACGAGGAGCGCCTGCTCGATATCATCGACCGTATGCGGGTTGCCATTCCCGAGGAGCATAAGCGTGCCCGGCGGATCGTGCAGGAGCAGGAGCGCCTGATCGCCGAGGCCCAGGCTCGTGTGCAGCAGGTGCTCGAGGAGCGGGGTCTGCTCGAGGCCGTGGAGCAGGAGCGGGCCCGGCTCTTGCAACAGGCTGAGCAAGAGGCCGTGGGTGTGCGCGCCGGCGCCGATGAGTACGCTCGCCAGGTGCTCGAAGAGCTTGACGAGCGGCTGACGAAGCTCATCACCAGTGTGCGCAATGGCCTCAGCGCCCTTGGCGGCACCGGCGACGACCCGCTGAAGCAGGCATAGGCCCGGCATATTACGCCCCGTAGCAAGGCGGCGACGCCTTGACAGCGGGCCGCTGTGTCGCCTATAATGCGGCGTTTGCAGCTCCGGCTGCGACGTCGCTGCACGTACACAAATGACAGACTTGAAGTTCAACCTCGCGCAGCTGCTCCGTGAGGAGATGGGCTCCCGCCGGGACTACAGCTTCACTGAAGAGGAGCTGGAGCTGGACGATGAGCTGAAGCTGCGGGGGATCAGCGGCACTGTGCGCTTCACCCGGACTGCCAGCGGCGTCTGGGCCAATGTGAAGGCACAGGGCAGCGTTCGCCTTACCTGTGTGCGCTCGCTCGAGGAGTTCGATCAGCCGATCACCGTCGAGTTCAGCGACCAGTTCCACTCCGTGATCGATGTGTTCACCGGCGGCGTGCTGCCGAAGCCGAGCGAGGAGGACCCCTTCCTGCTCAACGAGTTGCACATGGCCGATATCGGCGAGGCGATCCGCGAGTATGCGCTGCTTGAGCTGCCGCTTAACCCGGTGAGCCCGGCCTACCGCGATCAGCCGGTGAGCTACTCGGTGCAGTCGGAGGGTATCGAGGACGAGGAAGAGCAGAGCGAGGCGACCGACGATCCGCTTGATGCGCTGAAGGCCTGGGCCGAGCGCCACAATAGACGAAACAGCAGGAGTTGAGAGACAATGGGTGCACTACCAAAACGTAAAGTCTCGCGCCACCGCCGCGGCAACCGCCGCCAGCATCTCGCGCTCACCGCGCCGGATCTGGTAACCTGCCCGCGCTGCGGCAGCCTGGTGCGCAACCACTACCCGTGCAAGAACTGCGGCACCTACCGGGGCCGCCAGGTGATCGAGATCCCGCAGCCCGAGTAGCTCGTTCATGTCTAGTGGCAGAATCTCGAGGGGGCGACTGGCCAGCACGCAGCGTGGGCCGGCGCCCCCTTCGCTCTATGGAGGCGCAGCTTGAGCAGTCTACCCTTCGCCGCAGTGGCCGGCTGGGGCATGGCCGTGCCCCGTCGGGTTGTCACCAACGACGATCTCGCCCAGCGCCTCGACACCTCCGACGAGTGGATCCGCACCCGCACCGGCATTAGGGAGCGGCGCGTGGCCGGCCCCGACGAGTTCACCTCGGTGCTGGCCACGAGGGCCGGCCGCGAGGCCATGGAGCGGGCCGGCGTGGCCCCCGACGCCGTGGACACGGTGATCGTCGCCACCTGCACGCCCGACCGCCCCTTCCCCGCCACGGCCTGCACCGTCCAGGCCAACCTCGGCATCACCCGCGCCGGCTCCTTCGATCTCGCCGCGGCCTGTAGCGGCTTCGTCTATGGGCTGAGCGTGGCCACGGCCATGATCAAGAGTGGGATGAGCCGCACTACCCTGCTGATCGCGGCCGATGTCTTTACCCACCTGATCGATTGGGAGGACCGCAACACCTGCGTGCTCTTCGGCGATGGCGCCGGCGCCGTGGTGCTGCGGGCCACGGATCAGCCGCTCGGCCTGCTTGCCTCGAATATCGGGGCCTGGGGCGAGGGCGAGACGCTGATGGCCGTGGATGCCGGCGGGACGCGCATGCCCGCCACGCCCGAGCTGATGGAACAGCGGCGCCAGTACGTCTACATGAACGGCCGCGAGATCTTTAAGCACGCCGTCCGCGGCATGTGCGAGTCGTCGGAGCGGGCTGTGGCGGAGGCCGGCTGCCGGCTCGATGACGTGGCGCTGGTGGTGCCCCACCAGGCCAACGTGCGGATCATCGAGGCGATCGCCAAGCGGCTCGAGCTGCCCATGGAGCGCTTCTTCGTCAATCTCGACCGCTACGGCAACACCTCGGCGGCCTCGGTGCCGATCGCGCTCTACGAGGCCGAGCAGCAGGGGCGGATCAAGCCGGGAGACCTGGTGTTGCTCACCGCGTTCGGCGGCGGGCTCACCTGGGGCTCCGCGCTTGTGCGCTGGGGCTGATCGCGAGAGTCGCTCACGCGACGATGTGAACACGCGAGGACGCGGCTCCTGGAACGCGCACCCAGCTGGTGGGCGGCTCGGGAGCAGAGCGCATTGCGTTGGTGAAATTTCGGTAAAAACCGTTATAATCAAAGAGCTATGACAACAGCGTGGATCTTCCCTGGCCAGGGCTCGCAGACGGTGGGGATGGGTCGGGACCTGTACGAGCAGTTCCCCGCGGCGCGTGCTGTGTTCGATGAGGCTGACGCGGTGTTGGGGCTGCCGCTCACGCGGCTCTGCTTCGAGGGTCCCGAGGCCGAGCTGACGGCCACGGAGAATGCCCAGCCCGCGCTGCTGACGATGAGCGCGGCGCTGTTGCGGGCGCTGGAGGCGGCCCGCGGCGCGCCCCTCGAGCGGCCTGGCGCGGTGGCCGGCCACAGCCTCGGCGAGTACTCGGCCCTGCTGGCCGGCGGCGCGCTCGACTTCGCGCAGGCGTTGCGCCTGGTGCGGCGCCGGGGCGAGCTGATGGCCGAGGCCCACGAGGGCGGCATGGCCGCGGTGATCGGGCTGGCCCCTGAGCCGCTGGAGCAGCTCTGCCGCGAGGTGAGCGAGGCCGAGGGCGGGACGGCCGGTGTGGTGGTGGTGGCGAACTACAACGCACCCGACCAACTGGTAATCAGCGGGAGTACACTAGCAGTAGAGCGCGCATCGCTCCTGGCCAAAGAGCGCGGGGCGAAGCGCGTGATCCCGCTCAAGGTGAGCGCGGCCTTCCACTCGCCGCTGATGCAGAGCGCTGCCGAAGGAATGGCCCGGGCGATCGAGGGCGCGACGATCAGCGACCTGCAGGTTCCGCTGATCGCCAATGTCACGGCCGAGCCGTTGTTGACGGCCGATGAGGTGCGGCGAGAGGCGGTGGCCCAGGTGACGGCGCCGGTGCGCTGGGTGGCCTCGGTGCAGCGGATGGCGAGCGATGGAGCCACGACATTTCTTGAGCTTGGCCCCGGCAAAGTACTCACCGGACTGGTGAGGCGGATCGCACCCCAGGCCCGCCTGGTGAACATCGGCACTGCCGATGAGGTTCGGGCCTTCGTCGCAGAGAGTAGCTAATGTCGCTCCACAACCAGGTGGCGGTGGTCACTGGCGGCTCACGGGGGATCGGGCGGGCGGCGGCCCTGGAGCTCGCCGCACAGGGCGCGCGCGTGCTGGTGAACTACCAGCAGAACGGCGCCGCCGCCGCTGAGGTTGTCCAGCTGATCGAGGCGGCGGGCGGTGAGGCTGTAGCCTTCGCCGCCGATGTGAGTGATGAGCAGGCCGTGAACCGGCTGATCGAGGCGGCCCTGGAGCGCTGGGGCCGCCTTGACGTGCTGGTGAACAACGCCGGGATTACCGACGATGCACCCCTGCTGCGCCTCAGGCCTGAGCAGTGGCACCGGGTGATCGAGACCGACCTGACTTCGGTGTTCCTCTGTTGCCGCGCGGCCCTGCCGGTGATGCGGCGGCAGCGCTACGGCCGGATCGTGAATGTTGGCTCGCTGGCCGGCCTGGCGGGCAATGTGGGGCAGACGAACTATGCCGCCGCCAAGGCTGGCCTGATCGGCTTTACGCGGGCCCTGGCGCGCGAGGTGGCCATCGACGGGATCACCGCGAATGTGGTAGCGCCCGGCTATATCGACACCGAGCTGGTGGAGACGGTGCCGGCGGCGATCAAGGAGTGGGCTCTGGGGGTGATCGCTATGCGACGCTTCGGCAACGCCGAGGAGGTGGCGGCGGCGATCGGCTTCCTCGCCTCGCCGCGGGCTTCGTACATCACCGGGCATGTGCTCACGGTGGACGGCGGATGGGTGATGCCGTGAGAGGGGCGTTTGGATCGGGGGCGTTTGGATCGCGATAGACGCGAAAGTTAGCGAAAAACGCGAAACGAAGGTTCGAACTTTCGAAAGGGAAGACGCGAAACGAAAGCGCGAAGACGCGAAACGAAAGCGCGAATGCGAACGCGAAGGTGAGGTCGAGAGGTATGGATTTCTCAGGGCAGGTGGCGATTGTGACGGGCGGGTCGCGGGGGATCGGGCGGGCCGTGGTGCGCGACCTGGCCCGGCGCGGCGCGCGCGTGCTCTTCTGCTACCGCGAGCGGGCCGATGCGGCCGCTGAGACGCTCGCCCTGGCTCGCGAGGCCGGCGCGGAGGTGGAGGCCCTGCAGTGTGATGTGGCCGACCCAAGCGCCGGCACAACGCTGGTCGCGGCCGCGCTGGAGCGCTGGGGGCGCCTCGATGTGCTGGTGAACTGCGCCGGCACGGCCGCCTTCGGCCCGCTCGAGACGCTCGACAGCGCCCGCTGGGCCGCGGCCCTCGCGGCCAATCTGACCGGCGTGTACCACACCTGTCGCGCCGCCCTGCGCCCGATGATGCAGCGGCGCTATGGGCGGATCGTCAATGTGGCCGCCCTCCACGGCACCGGCGGCTTCCCCGGCCAGGCGGACTTCTCGGCGGCGACCGGCGGCGTGCTCGGCCTTACCCGCGCGCTGGCCCGCGAGCTGGCCCCCTGGACGATTACCGTGAACGCGGTGGCACCCGGCTTTGTAGAGACTGATCTGCTGGCGGTGACGCCGCCCGAGATGCGGGCCTGGGGCGAGCAGAGCATCGCGATGCGCCGGGCCGGGCGCCCTGAGGAGGTCGCCAACGCGATCAGCTTCCTCGCCTCGCCGCTCGCATCGTACATCACCGGCCACACCCTCGCGGTGGACGGCGGCTGGACGATGGCATAAAGAAAGGGGGGCTAGCGATATATCCGCCTTGCCCCCCAATACCTACTTACTACCGTCCGACAGCGTTCACGAACTTGCGAACTCCGACGTACGTACAGTTCCGACTGGTTCCGACGTGCGTACAGTGCTGTCCGATGTAGCCTCAAGGGGTTTTCGACAGGAACCGGAGTTTTCTGTTCAGCCTACTTATCTCGTTGCAGACCCTTGGCCGCTCTGCCTATGGCTTGCGTTTTCACGCAATACCTGCCAGCTGTTGCTGTTGGGTATGGCTCACGCTTGCGTGGGTGACCATTACTATGTCCCGACGCTTGGAGCTTTGCGTTGAGAGGCTAACACTTGGCTCGCAGAGCATCCGATCGCTCATCAGCGATCCGGCGCTTGTCTGTTGGTCTCCCTGGGGGGTACCCGGTACCTTACCCATTTCCACCAACTTACGCCTCGTTCCCCATGCACTCTTTTCCTTTACAGTAGGGAAGTTGGCGCTTGCTTCGCGCTAGCACATTTTCGGCTGTTCAGGTGCTCGGGTCTGATGTCGTCCCCTTGAGGCTTCGAGGGGATCATAGCATCATGACGCCCTAAGATCAAGGGGTTAATCGGCTCTTAACGATGATAAAACGACTTTCATCCGCTCATGCTGGAAACATGGCGGCTTTTTGCCTCAATCCCTATCGCCTGTAGTAAGCTCAAGTGTAAAAAGTTTATCCGCGATCGTGGGCCATGCGCTCGGCTACGGCCCTGCCTGAGAGCAGGACGAGGGGGATGCCGCCGCCGGGATGGGTGCCGCCGCCGACGAAGTAGAGGCCGCGGATGGCGCGGGCGCGCAGCGGCGGGCGGAGAAAGGCTGCAAATGGGTTGTTCGAGGCCAGCCCGTAGATAGCGCCGTCGGCGGCGTTGTAGCGCGCGGCGAGGTCGGCGGGCGACCAGATCTGCTCATAGGCGATCTGGCGGCCGAGATCGGTGAGGCCCATCCGCTCCAGCTTCGCGATCACTAAGTCGCGGTAGGGCTGAGCCTCGCGCTCCCAGCGAACCCGCGGGCCGAGGGCCGGCGCGTTCACCAGCACGAAGAGGTTCATATGGCCGGGCGGCGCGTGCCCGGGATCGCTCACGCAGGATGCCGCGACGTAGATCGTGGGGTCCGCGGCGGGTACGCCTCGCTGGAAGATGGCGGCGAACTCCCGCGGGTAGTCGGTGCTGAAGAAGATGTTGTGATGGGCCAGCTGCTCGTAGCGCCGCCGCACGCCGAGGAAGAGCAGAAAGCCGCTGCACGAGGGCTCGAGGCGCGCCAGGCGCCGCGCCATCGCCGCCTGGCCGGGTATGAGGGTATCGTAAGCGTAGCGAGGGTCGGCGTTGACCACCACCTGCGCGGCGCGGAGGCGCTCGCCGCTCTCCAGCCGCACGCCGCGCACGCGCCCGCCCTCGTGCTCGACCTCGGCCACCGGCGCGCAGGTGCGCACCTCCACGCCAAGCTCCGCGGCGAGGCGCAGCATCGCCTCGGCGAGGCCGTACATGCCGCCGCGTACATACCAGCCGCCCTGCGTCAGCTCGATGTAGGCGATCACGTTGAAGGTGGCGGGGCTGAGGTAGGGCGACGAGCCGTTGTAGGTGGCGTAGCGGTTGAAGATCTGCTGCAGGTAGGGGCTGCGAAAGAATGAGCGCACCGCCGCGTCCACGCTGCGCAGCGCATCGATGCGAGGGCCGTTCCGCAGCAGGGCGGGCGTGAGCGCCTCGGCCAGGCCGTCGAAGGGCCTGAGCAGAAAGGTGTCGGCGACGGCGTCGTAGATGCGGGCGGTGTGGGCGAGGAAGCGGAAGAGGCCAGGCAGATCGGCGGGGCTGATGCGCTCAATCTCCTGGCAGAGCTGTGGCAGCCGCTGCCAGGCGTCGAAGCGGGTGCCGTCGGGCCAGCGGTAGCGACAGGTTGGCTCGATCTGCTCGAGGGTGAGGTAATCGGCGAGGGAGCGCCCAGCGGCGGCGAAGAGCTCCTCGATCACCCAGGGCATCGTGAGCAGCGATGGCCCGGTGTCGAAGGTGTAGCCCGCCTCGCGCACGAGGTTGAGCTTGCCGCCAGGCCGCTCGTTTTTCTCCAGCACCGTCACCCGGCGGCCTTGGGCGGCGAGGCGGATGGCGGCGGCGAGGCCGCCGAGGCCGGCACCGACGATGATGACCTGATTCGCCATACGATCTTCTCAGGCACACAAATGGGCGCCCACGAGGGGCGCCCGTACAGCGTAGCTTCAGGGCTATCGGCCGGTTACCAGGCCTTCTTCTGCCCGGGGATCTGGGCGCCGAAGATGCTGGGCGGCAGCTTGAAGCCGTGGGCCTCGAGGCGGGGTGTGAAGCGCGGGCGCACACCGGTGGGCCGCAACTCCGCCTGCACTTTGCCCTCCGGCGTCTTGCCCAGGATCTCCAGCTTGAAGATGTCCTGGAGCACGACCGTGTCGCCCTCCATGCCCTGGACCTCGGTGATATAGGCGACCTTGCGGGCACCGTCGTCGAGGCGGGTCTGCTGGACGATCACGTCGATGGCGGAGGCGATCTGCTCGCGGATCACCTTGAGCGGCATATCCATGCCGGCCATCAGCGACATCGTCTCCATACGGGCGAGGGCATCGCGGGGGGTGTTGGCGTGGAGCGTGGTGAGCGAGCCGTCGTGGCCGGTGTTCATGGCCTGGAGCATGTCCAGCGTCTCGCCGCCACGGCACTCGCCGATCACGATCCGCTCGGGGCGCATACGGAGTGAGTTGATCACCAGGTCGCGGATCTGCACGCGGCCCGTGCCGTCCACCTCCGGTGGCTTGGCCTCAAGGCGCACCACGTGGTCCTGGGCGAGCTGTAGCTCGGCGCTATCCTCGATAGTGACGATGCGCTCGTCCTCTGGGATGAAGTTGGAGAGCACATTGAGCAGCGTCGTCTTACCGGAGCCCGTGCCGCCGGCCACCACGATATTGAGGCGGCTGATCACGCAGGCGCGGAGAAACTCGGCCATCTCGGGCGTCATCGAGCCGAAGCGGATGAGGTCAT
Organism: Chloroflexaceae bacterium; assembly: GCA_034429295.1. Classification (GTDB taxonomy): domain Bacteria; phylum Chloroflexota; class Chloroflexia; order Chloroflexales; family Chloroflexaceae; genus OHK40. The sequence continues at coordinate 5,779 of DAOUGF010000219.1, read as the reverse complement.
CGACCTTGAGCTTATTCTTGGAGAACTTACGGATGGTGATCGTGGAGCCGTCGATGGCGCAAGGGGGGATGATCGCGTTGACGCGGGAGCCATCGGGGAGGCGGGCGTCCACCATGGGCCACTTGCGGTCGATGCGGCGGCCGAGGGGACGGATGATACGGTCGATCACCTTGAGCACGTGCTCATCGTTCGCGAAGCGGACCCCGGTGAGCCGCAGCTTCCCCTTCTGCTCGATGTAGACCTTATGAGGGCCGTTGACCATCACCTCGGAGACAGTATCGTCGTTGAGCAGCTGCTGAATGGGGCCAAAGCCCATGAGTTCATCGCAGACCATGGTGAAGAGCTGCTTCACCTGCTCGCCGCTGAGGTTGACGCCGGCCTGCTGATAGACGCGGGCGAAGCGCTCTTGGAGCAGGCGCTCTGTCTCGGGCGAGCGCTTGAGCTCCATCTGGTTGCCGAGGGAGGCCTGGATGCGATCCACGCACCAGAGGGAGAGCTCGAGCATGCGCTGCTGCTCGCTGGGGGCGACGGCATCCTCGACGACGGCGCCGTTGCTCTGCAGGCCGCCAAGGGGGGAGCGGGGCTCGCTGGCCGGGCGGGCCACAGGCGTCTCGGGGGGCGGGGCTACTGCGGTGATGGCCGGGGCGATAGGAGTGGAGACGGGGTCGCCTGGCTGGGGGGAGCCACCGCCTAGACGCTTCAGCAGAGACATAGCTTCGATACCTCCTAGGACGCCGTGGGCGTCTTAGCCGAGCTTGACAAAATACGCCTCAGCGGCGCGATCGATCAGCTCTTTGGTCATTGCGGGGGCGATACCCCGATACTTCGCCTCGTCGAGGATCTGGTCGCAGAGATCGCGGGGGTGACAGCTGCGCAGATCGCGGCCGACCTTCATGTAGTGCTCCTGGAGCAGATGGCGCAGGCCCTCATCGCTGTAAGGGATCTTCTTCTGCTTGCAGACGAGCTGGAAGATGGCGCGGAACTCTGCCGGAGTCGGGTTGGGCACCTCGATCTTGTGGCGGATACGCCGCAGGAAGGCGTCGTCCACCAGATCTTTGGGGTTGAGGTTGGTTGAGAAGACGATCAGTACATCGAAGGGCACCTGGATCTTCTTACCCGTCTGGAGGGCGAGGAAGTCCCACTTCTTCTCGAGAGGGACGATCCAGCGGTTGAGCAGATCCTGGGGGCGGCACTTCTGGCGGCCGAAGTCGTCGATCAGGAAGAGGCCGCCGTTGGCCTTCATCTGGAAGGGGGCCTCGTAGATCTTGCTGACGGGATCGAAGATCAGCTCGAGCTGCTCGAGGATGAGCTCGCCGCCGACGACCACACGAGGGCGCTTGCAGATCAGCCAGCGGGCATCGGGGAAGTAGGTGGCTGCGGGGGCGCCGCCGAAGGGCGTGGCTGGCTCGGCGTGGCCGACCTCGTTCTGCTGCACCACCTGGTGGTTGAGGGGGTCGTAGACCTTGATGATCTGGCCATCGACCTCGACGGCGTAGGGGATGAGCACGTGGCCGCCGAGCATATTGGCGATGCCCTCGGCGATGGTCGTCTTGCCGTTGCCGGCGGGGCCGTAGAGGAAGAGCGAGCGAGAAGAATTGGCGGCGGGGCCGATGCGGTCGAGCATCTTCTCGCTGACGATGAGGTGGCTGAAGGCCTGGCGGATGGTGGCCTGCTCGATCACCATGTCGCCGATCTGCTGGCGCTCCAGCATGGCCAGGTACTGCTCCAACGGCACGGGAGCGGGGCCAGCGTACTGGTTGCGGTCGAGCACCTCGTGGACCTTGATGCGGCCCTTGTTGGTGATGATGTACTGGAAGGCGCGCTCGCTGAAGCCGCCCTCGGCGCCGATAATATCGACATACTCCTCGAGCTTGAGGAACTCGAGGACCTTATCGATCACGCCGAGGAAGGGGAGCTTGATCGTCTCCTCGAGCCGCTGGCCGGTGATGGCGCCGGTGAAATAGATCACCTTGAGCACGAGGTCGGTGAGGAAGCTCATCGTCAGGCCCGTCTCAGCGATCGAGGTGGGCTGAGGTGGGGGCTCAGGCATTTTGTTGTTGTCGCGTGCGGCTGCTGGAGCCTGCGCTGGCGCGATCTCATGAAGCCGGAATGTCATCGGGCCTCCTTGGGTTTGGCCTGCGCGATCTATGCCGTATTAGTATAGCGAGGCGGGCGAACCGTGGCAATAGTACGGGGGTTTTGGATCGCGATAGACGCGAACATAGAGCGTTACGAAGTGGCGCGCAGCGCTTAAAACGCGAAACGAAGGTTCGAAGGGGTTTTGGATCGCGAAATGCGCGAAGGAGAGCGAAAAACGCGAAACGAAGGTTCGAACCTTCGAAGGGGAAGACGCGGAACGAAGTGGCGCGAAGCGCTTAAGAAAGGGCGAAAGAAGGAAAGGCGAAAGAGCGAAAGCGCGAGCCACAATACAGCTCGCGCTTTGACGTTCAGGGGCTTCGCGCGTTGGCGCTGAATAGAACCACGATAATTCGCCGGTAATGGGCTGGCTGGCGAGTCCCAGGAGGGCGGCCACGACGGGCCGCCCTTACAGGCCCGTACCGTGAGATTTCTGTGGTTCCATGTAGGAGCTTTGTGGGTTTGTGCTTTCGCGATCCTACCTCCCGCGCTCACTCCTCCAGATTCTCGTCATCATCGCCCATGTCCTGGTCGATCTCCTCGAGGCCGAGCTCCTCCTCCTCGTCGCCGCCGGCGTACTCCTCCTCGAGGGCGCTCTCGTCGTCGATGCCCTCTTCGTCCTCCAGCACATCCTCGTACTCCTCGTAGCGGAGGCTGGAGACGTAGGCGGCACCTTCGCCGAGCTTGCCGGGGAAGGAGATGCGGTTGCGCTGGCTGGGATCCTGGTAGGTCTCGCGGATGAGCAGCCGCACCATGCGCGGGTCGCTCTGCGCGATCGCGGCGAGGTAGCGGTTGCCGCCGTTGATCAGTTCGGCGAGGCGTTGGCCGAGCTTGGGCTCGAGGCGCCCGATCACGGTACCGTCGGCATCAACCACATAGACCGTCTTGCCCTCGACGCGGAAGTCCATCTTCTCGCCGGTGATCAGGGCGTCCACGGCGGGGCTCTTGGGCACGTCGATCAGGGTTGTGATGGCGGTGCGGCCCGTCTCGGTGATGAACATGCGCAGGTCAACCTGCTGGCGGGCCTTGCGGTTGGCCTGGCCGCTCTCGAAGCCGCGGGCGATGAGGGCGTCGAGGCGGGCGACGTTCTTGCGGGCGATGGCGTTGGTGGGCTGGAGCCGCAGCGTCTGCTGGTAGGCGTCGCGGGCCTCGGTGTACTGGCCGAGCTCCATCAGGGCCTTGCCGATCCGGTTGTAGGTGTCGGGGTCCTCGCCCAGGGACAGGATCTGGCGGTTGATCTCGACGGCTTCCTCCCAACGGTTCATCGCCGCCAGTTCCACCGCCTTCTCCTGCAGGCGGCGGCGGATGCGCATCTTTTCGTCTTGCTTGGCCAAGGGAAGGATCTCCTTTTTTATTTTCATAGAGCCGAAGCTACTGCCTGGCAGTAGCTTCGGCCCTACGGCGTGTGATATGGATTACCCAACAGCCTCGCCCTGCAGGGCCCAAGGGCTTGTCTGGGTGATGCGGACATTGACGAGCTGCCCGGTGAGGTCGTCGGGGTGGGTGAAGAAGACGAGCTTGTTGTTCGGGCTGCGGCCGCGCCACTTGCCCTTGCTCTCGCCTTCGACCAGCACCTCCACTGTGGCGCCCTGGAAGCGGGCGCTGCGCTCGGTGGCGATGCGCTCCTGGAGCCGCTCGAGCTCGCGCCGGCGGGCATCCTTCTCCTGCTCGTCCACGGCGAGGGCCGGGTCCTGCTCCTGCTCGGCGGCCCTGGTGCCGGGGCGGGCGGAGAAGGCGGCGATGTGGACTTTGTCGAAGCGGAGCTCATCGCAGAGGGCGAGGGTCTGCTCGAAGTCTTCCCGCGTCTCGCCGGGGTGCCCAACGATGATGTCGGTGGTGAGGGAAACGTTGGGGATGGTGGCGCGGATCTTCTCGACCAGGGCACGGTAGCGGGCGGTGGTGTAGCCGCGGCGCATGATCTTCAGCACGCGGTCGGAGCCGGCCTGCACCGGGAGGTTGATGTCGGGCATGCAGCGGGGCAGGCGGGCCACCGCGGAGATCAGGCGGTCGGTCATCCAGGCGGGATGGGAGGTGAGGAAGCGCAGCCGCTGCAGCCCTGGCACCTCGTGGACGGCCTCGAGCAGATCGGCGAGCTGCGGGCGGCCGGGTAGATCGTGGCCCCAGGAGTCGACGATCTGGCCGAGGAGCGTGATCTCTTTGGCGCCGCGGGCGACGATGCGGGTGCACTCATCCACCAGTTCCTCGAGCGGGCGGGAGCGCTCGCGGCCACGGCGGAGCGGGATCACGCAGTAGGAGCAGGACATGTTGCAGCCGTACTGGATGGGCACGTGGACCGAGACGGGCGGGTGGGCCCAGCTGGCCACGGGGAGCGCCGGCTCGTCGAGCGTGTAGACGGGGTTCGGCGCGAGCGCGACCACTTCGTCCACGGCGGAGGGGGAGACGAAGTGATCGACCATGGGGAGCTGGCGCTCGAAGATCGAGCGGTTGTTGGGGCCGACCATGCAACCCCAGAGGACCACCCGGGTATCGGGCTGCTCGCGCTTCACCCGCACCAACTCGCCGAGCTTGCCAAGGATGCGCTCCTCGGCGCTGGCGCGGACGCTACAGGAGTTGAGCACAATGAAAGATGCCTCCTCGGGGCGCTGGGCCGGGCTGTAGCCGACGCCCTGGAGGGCGGCCTCGAGGCGCTCAGAGTCGGAGACATTCATCTGGCAGCCCACCGTCCACACATAATAGCGCCGCGCACGCGGGGTGGCGTCGCGGTCGGGGCGGGGGCTGAGGGTCTGCTTATCGACGAGAAGAAGATCCTGCATAGGTTTGCGGCTACCGAGCTATTGCTATCAGCGGTAGGTGGTTGTGCCGGTCGCTACCAGACAATAATCGGCAGGCCGTATTCGATGCTCTTGGCGGCGGCGGTGCGCAGCAGCTCGAGGGTGCGATAGGCTTCGGCGTTATGGCTGACGCCGGCCTGGATGAGCATAGGGGCGAGCTCGGCGAGCTCGGCCTGCAGGCGGTAGGAGGAGCCGAAGAAGGCGCTGTCCTCCTCGCCTTCCTCGTTCTCGAAGTTCAGCCAGACGGGCTGCTCGAAGTCGGCGGGGAGATAGTAGCTGTGGATGCCCTGGAGGTTGATCAGGTGGGGGAAGCGAGTCTTGGTGAGCTCGTCCCACACATCGGTGACGGCGCGGTCGAGATCCTCGTAGAGGACGGGGCCATCCTCGATCACCTCGCTGATATCGTCGCCGCGGTCGAGGCGGGCGGCGAGGCGAGAGAGCTGGTAGAGGGCGCCCATGTTCTCGATCCCGCCCTCCCAGACCTCGGTGCCGGGCTGGCTGAGCAGATCGATATCGATCCCCTCGTCGCGGAGCTGATCCTGGACGGCGGAGACCGACTCATACTCTTCGTTATAGGCGGCGCGGTCCTCATCAGGGCGCACCGTAATCATCGAGCCGACCACCAGATCGAGCTCGGTGGGCTGATCCATATCGCTCATCGCTCCTCCTTACGAGCGCAATGCACAGCTATCAGTATACCACACCTGCCCCGTGAGGCCTCCCAACGCTTTGGAATGGGGGCCACGAACTTATTCTGCGAGCGAGCAGACTCACAGCTTCCGGGAAGTTCCTCCAGAAGGCGTGGTGGCTCAACTGGGTGCACGGTCCAAGCTTCCCGGAAGCGTTCCTCG
>DAOUGF010000218.1:0-4406 GCA_034429295.1 Chloroflexaceae bacterium | reverse complement strand
GCCAGGTGGCGGCACGGTACGGCCGTCCTGTTTGGGGAGTGCAGAGGGGCGCCAGCCCCTTTGCCGGGGGGCGCGGGGGGCAGAGCCCGCCCGCATCCTCACGCACCGTGCAGGTGGTACTGCTTCGAGGCGGCGGCGCGAGACGGGGTGCGGGGCGCCAGCCCCACTGACTTTGCATCAGCCCTGGGCGGCTTGGATGGCGGTCAGCCACCGAACTACGTGTTGCGGTACAATGCCCTTATGCGTGCCGTGCTGATCGCAACCTACGAGCTTGGGCACCAGCCCTTCGGCCTGGCCTCGCCGGCGGCATGGCTGCGGCGGGCCGGTGCCGAGGTCACCTGCTGCGACTTGGCGGTGCAGCCGCTCGACCGGGAGGCGGTGGCGCGGGCGGCCTTCATCGGCTTGTATGTGCCCATGCACACGGCCACGCGGCTCGCCGCCGAGTTGCTGCCCGAGCTGCGGGCCCTCGCGCCCGCGGCCCTGATCGTCTGCTACGGCCTCTACGCGCCGCTCAACGCCGAGCTGCTGATGGCCCGCGGCGCCGACGCCTGCGTGGGCGGCGAGTTCGAGGCGGAGCTGGTGGCGCTCTGGGAGCGAGCCGTGGCTCCTGGCGGTGTTCGGGTGAGCTTAGAGCGGCTGGAGTTTATCCCGCCGGATCGGGAGGGCCTGCCAGGGCTCGCCGCCTACGCCAGCCTGGTGACGCCGGAGGGCTCGCGGACGGCGGGGTACACCGAGGCCAGCCGGGGCTGCAAGCACAGCTGCCGCCACTGCCCGATCGTGCCTGTCTACGGCGGGCGCTTCCGGGTGGTGCCGCGGGAGGTGGTGCTCGAGGATGTGCGCCGCCAGGTGGCCGCCGGCGCGCGCCACATCACCTTCGGCGACCCCGACTTCCTCAATGGTCCCGGCCACGCCATACCGCTGGTGCAAGCGCTCCACGCCGAGTTCCCGGATCTCACCTACGATGTGACGATCAAGGTTGAGCATCTGCTGCGCCACGCCGACCTGCTCCCTGAGTTGAAGGCCACCGGATGCATCCTGGTCACGAGCGCTATTGAGGCGCTGGACGATGCCATCCTCGAGCGCTTTGAGAAGCGCCATACCGTGGCAGATGTGGCCCGCGCCGTCGGGCTGCTCCGCGAGGTGGGGCTGGCGCTCAACGCGACCTTTGTGGCCTTCACGCCCTGGACGAGCCGTGAGGTCTATCGCAACTTCCTCGCTCAGGTGGCCGCGCTCGGGCTCGTGGAGAGCGTGAGCCCGGTGCAATATGCGATCCGCCTGCTCATCCCGGCCGGCTCGCGCCTGCTGGAGCTCCCCGAGGTGCGGCAGATCGTCGGCCCTTTCGACCCGGCGGCCCTGGCCTACCCGTGGCGCCACCCCGACCCGGCGATGGACCGGCTGCAACGAGCGGCGCTGCGGCTGGCCCAAGGCAGCGTGCCCCGCGGCGAGACGCGGCCGCAGTTCTACCGGCGGCTGCTCGATCTGGTTGCCGAGCACCTGGGCTCCATGCCGCCGATACCCCTGGAGCACATCGTGCCGCGGCCGCCGATCCCGTATATGAGCGAACCGTGGTACTGCTGAGCGGAGCCCACCGAGGAGCAGGTTGCTCCTGAGTATTTGTAGGGCTTTTGGATCGCGAAATATGCGTATGGCTAATCGTGTTCTGTTGCTCACAACGCCATCCTCATACCGCCTGCCCGCCTTCCTCGAGGCGGCGGAGCGGCTCGGGGTGCCGGCCCTGGTGGCCGAGGATACGCCGGCGGCCCTCGCCGGGCGGGCCGGCTCTCGCCTCGGGCTCGATTTCGCCGATGAGCCGCGGGCCATCGCCGCGGTGACTGAGTTGGCGCGCGAGGCGCCCCTGGCCGCCGTGATCGCGGTGGACGATAGCGGCAGCCTGCTGGCGGCCCGCGCCAACGCCGCCCTCGGCTTGCCCCACAACAGCCCCCAATCGGCCGAGGCTGCCCGCGACAAGCACCTGATGCGGCAGCTCTTCGCTCAAGCCGACGTACCGTCGCCCGCCTTCCGGCTCTGCTCTACCGGCGATGATCTGGCCGCGCTGGCGCAGGAGGTCGAGTACCCGTGCGTGGTCAAGCCCTTGCGGCTCAACGGCAGCCGCGGCGTGATCCGCGCCGACGACCCCGCGAGTTTTCAGGCCGCTGCGCGCCGTCTCGGGCGGCTACTCGACAAGCTGGAAGGGCCCGGCCCGCACCCGTTTCTGGTAGAGGCGTTCATCCCCGGCTTCGAGGTGGCGCTGGAGGGGCTGATCGATCGCGGCCAGCTGCAGGTGCTCGCCCTCTTCGACAAGCCCGACCCGCTCGACGGGCCGTTCTTCGAGGAGACGATCTACGTCACGCCCTCAAGGCTGCCAGCCGAGACACAGGCGGCGATCGCCGAAGTGGCGGGCAGGGCGGCGGCGGCGGTAGGGCTGGAGCGCGGGCCGCTCCACGCGGAACTGCGGGTGAACGAGGGCGGCCCGGTGATGGTTGAGTTGGCGGGGCGAACGATCGGCGGGCTCTGCTCGCGCACGCTGCGCTTCGGAACCGACGCCTCGCTGGAGGAGCTGATCCTGCGACAGGCTGCCGGGCTGCCGGTGGAGTCGCTGAGCCGGGAGGGCAGCGCGGGCGGCGTGATGATGATCCCCATCCCTCAGGCCGGCGTGCTACGGGCGGTGCGCGGCCTGGAGGAGGCGCGGGCTGTGCCCGGCGTGGAGAGCGTGGAGATCACGGCGCCCCTGCACTACCCGCTCGTGCCGCTGCCCGAGGGCGACGCCTACCTGGGCTTTATCTTCGCCCGTGGCGAGACGCCGGCCGCCGTGGAGGCGGCGCTGCGGGCCAGCCACGCCGCCCTCAGCTTCGAGGTGCTGCCGGAGATCCCGCTGCTTGTGTGAGCGTTACTTCCGCCGCGGGGCGCCGCCCTTGCCCTGGCGCACAGGGGGCGTCCAGCCCTCCGGCACCTTGGCGTCCTCGCCGAAGAAGAATTCCTCCATCTGCTGGAGCAGAATCTTCTGGGCGTTGGGGTCGCCGAGGCTCAGCCCGTAGTGGTTGATGATCAGGGTCGCCTGGGCGGGCCAGAGGTTGTAGGCCTGCTGCGAGATCTCATTGTAGATGCGCTCGCCGAGCGGCCCGGGGAAGGGCGGACGCTCGAGGCCAGGCAGCTCGCGGCCCAACTTCGCACACTTAACCATCCGAGGCATACGCTTCGCCTTGCTAGCGCTATGGCGCATTTCCGTAGCGGCCCGCACGAGGGGCCTATCGCTTCATTATAGCCCCAGCTATGCGCGTTGTCTTCTTCGGCATGCCGGGCCGCCTCGCGGGGCCGGCCCTGCTCGCGCTCCTGGCCTCGCCCGCCGAGGTGGTTGCCGTGGCTGTGCCAGGCTTGCCTGGCGCGCCTCCGGTGGCGCCCGCCCCCGCCGCTCCCCCGCCCGCCGGGCTGATTCCCCTGGGCGATGCGCTCCCGCCTAGCCCCGTCGCGATCGCGGCGGCCCGCGGTCTCCCCGCTCTGGCCCTGCGCTCTATGGGCGCGCCCGCGGTGCGCGAGGCGCTGGCCTCCTACCGGCCCGATCTGGTATGCGTGGCCTGCTGGCCCTGGCGCATCCCGCCTGCCCTGCTCGCCGTGCCGCGGCTCGGCTTCCTCAACCTGCACCCATCGCCGCTGCCCGAGCTGCGAGGCCCTGATCCGCTCTTCTGGGCCTTTCAGCAGGGGCGCGAGCGCAGCGCCGTGACGCTCCACTGGATGGACGCCGGCCTCGACACCGGGCCCATCGCCGCCCAAGCGCCCTTCGAGTTGCCGGAGGGGATCGGCTGGACCGCGGCCGAGGAGCGGGCCGCCGCGCTCGGCGCTAGCCTGCTCGCCGAACTCGTGCCCCGCCTCATCGCCGGGGAACTGCCGCGACACCCTCAACCGGCGGGCGGCAGCGCCCAACCCGCGCCCGAGGAGGCGGATTTTGCGATCGACCCGGCGTGGCCTGCCGCCCGCGCGTTTCGCTTCATGCGCGGCACGGCCGCGTGGGGCCTGCCTTACCGGCTGCGCGGCGGCGACCCGGCTCTGCGCCTTGGCGAGGCTCTGGGCTACGAGCCCGAGAGCCGGCTGGGTGCTCCGCTCCTGCTCACAGACGACACGGCGCGCATCCAGATGACGCCCGGTGTTCTGATCGCTCGGCTAGCTTCTTTGCCGGCAGCGGATCAGGGAGCAACGGCCAGGGACCAGCCACTCTGATCCTGGTCCTTCGTCCGGCCGCAAACGGGCTTCTGGGGCCTGTTGTTAGCTGCGCTCGCTGCGCCTGGTTGAGCGCTCCTCGCCGGGGCGCGGGCTGGGGCCTTCGCGGCGCGAGCGGCAGCGCGGGCAGCGGGTGGGCTCGTGGAGAAAGCCCTTGTCGGCGTAGAATTCCTGCTCGCCAGCGGTGAAGATGA
>DAOUGF010000217.1:0-14560 GCA_034429295.1 Chloroflexaceae bacterium | reverse complement strand
GATCTCGAAGATATCCGGCCATGGCTTGAACCTCGTCTCGAAGGTGCGCTGCTCGATCACCTGGCCGCCGCGCTCGACGATCCGAGTGAAGTGGATCGTCATGCCACCGCGGGCCGTGTCGCTCTGGCGCGGGCTGCCGCGGGGGCGCGACGGCTCCGGCACGTAGACCGGCTCAGTGGGAGCGGGCACGCGATCGGTGGTGGTCGGGCCGATCAGCGAGACCTTGCGGCCGTCGCTGGTGCCGTAGATCCGCACTTCGGCGAGGGCGCGGCTGCGATCAACATAGGTCTGGATGAGCAGCCAGTTGCCGGTATCGTTGAGGAACTTGAAGTCGAGAGCGCCAGTGAAGATGGTGGCGTCCATCCCGGCGCCGTCGCCGTACTCGCCGAAGCCGTAGCGGTCGTACCAGCTGATGTAGAAGGAGTGACCCCAACGCTCAGTGATCGGCAGGCCGGCCCAGAAGGCGGCGCGGAACATGGTGGTGGAGTCCTGGCAGATGCCGCCGCCCCACTCGAGCTGAGTGCGGTTCTGGACGATTGCGTAGCCCTCGACAAAGCCGTTGGCCGCGTTGATCTCGCCGACGCTATCGTTGAAGGAGAACTCCTCGCCGGGGGGCACGAGGATGCCGTGGAGCAGCGTCATGCCGGCCTGGATATTGGTGACGCGGTAGGGCGCCGAGCCGCTGAAGTCGCTGCGGCCGACGGAAAGCTGCTCGCGGATGCCAAGCTGGTCGAGGTTGGCGGCGGTGACGGGAGGCGGGATCTCGCGCAACGGCAACTCCAGCGAGCGGGCGGAGGCCGGCGCCGCGAAGGCAGCGAGGACAAGCTCCTCAGCGCGAGCCTCGTCGATGCGGGTGCCGTTGGTGCCCTCCTTGAAGATCTCGAGGTTGCCGCCGTTCCAGTTGACCTTGGGGAGCTTCCCGCGGACCTCGGTGGCATCGGCGAGAGCCGCGATCTTCTCGCGGATCTGGGCGGTGTCGAGAGAGACGGCGAGCGAGTCGCCGGCAGAGTTGGTCACGCGCTCGACGCGGACCAAGCGGGCGAGATCCTCAAGGGGCCATTCGAAGGGCTCCTTGACGCCGGGGACGTTCAGGGTGATCGGCCCGGCGAGGATGCGAGCGATCTCGGCCTGGGCCGCGCTCACCGCCTCGTCGCTCAGGCGAGGGCGCAGTTCACGGGTGCGGAGCACAACCGTCTGCGGGTCGAGGTCCTGGATGGCCGCCGTGATCTCCTGAAGCGTCTCGCCGACGAGCACCTGCTGGCCGAGGGCGGCCGGAGCGGTTGAGATCATGGTGCCGTCGAGCTCGAGGCGGGCATCGACCGCAGGCTGCTCAACCTCGGCGACGCGGGCCATCAGGTAGGCCTGCATGGCCTGCTGATCGACGGTGAGGCGCAGGGGGAGCTCGAGGCCGTTCTGATAGACGGCGTAGGCCTCGCGGAGATTCTCGAAGAAGCCGTTGCCGCGACCGGCGGCGAAGGCGCTGTTCACCGCCTCATCGAGCTCCAGGCGCACCCCAAGCTCGGCAAGCGTCGGCGTCCAGGTATGGTCGCTATAGGTGAGAGTGACGGGCTGGGCGAGGAAGGGGGCGAAGCGCTCCTGGAGAGCGGCCTTCGCGCCCTCAGGGGTGAGCTCGCCCACGGGAACGCCGCGGATGCTAATGTTAGGGTAGATCTTGCCCGAGTAGCTGCGGTCGAGGAGATAGAGCGAGGCGCCGGCCGCGCCGAGGGCGACGAGCAGCACCACCGCAAGGGAGGCCAGAATCAGGCGGGCACGGCTCCGGGGAGCGCGGGCGTTGGGGGCTGGCGGCGGAGTAGAGCCTTTGCCGGGGCGCCAGCGCTGGCGCTCATCGGCTGGCCAATCTGCGGCGCCGGGCACGGAAGAGAGACGGTAGTGATCTGGCACAGGACGACGGGGCGCTGACCCGAGTGGCGAGGAGTGCTCAACCGACACCAGGACCTCCTAAACAGCCGTGGATGATGGCCTGAAATCTTTGCTTCAGCAACTATAGCCGCAGGGTGTAACCCTTGTCAATGACGTTTCGCTGACGAGGACGGGGCGCAGCGCAGGTTGGTCTGCAAGGCCCGTGCCAGATCAGCCTACTCGAGAGCGCCGTTCAGACAGCGCACGGCGGCGTCGCAGAGAATGGCGACGCCTTGGGGAAGGCAAGCTTCGTCGATGTCGAAGTGAGGGTTGTGGTGAGGGTGGCCCGTGCGCTCGTCGCTGCGGGCGCCGAGGAAGAAGAAGTTGCCAGGCACGCGGGCGAGCACGGCGGAGAAATCCTCGCCGCCGGTGGTCCGGTAGGTGGTATTGATCTTATCGGCGCCCAAGACGGCGGCAGCCGCCTGGTGCATCACGGCGGTTGGCCTCTCGGCATTGACCGTAGCATCCACGCCGATGCGCAGCTGCACCTCAGCGACGGCGCCGAAGGTGGCAGCCACTCCCTCACAGACCTCACGGACGCGGCGGTGGAGCAACTCGCGAACCGCGGGGTTGAAGCTGCGGATGGTGCCGCGGAGCTCGGCTGTGTCGGCGATGACGTTGCCGGCCTCCCCGGCCTTGAAGGCACCCACTGTGACGACGGCCGTCTCCTCGGGATTGACATTGCGGGCGACGATCGTCTGGAGGGCGACGACGATTTGGGAGGCCACCAACACCGCGTCGATCGTCTGATCGGGGTGGGCGCCATGGCCGCCGCGCCCGCGAACGAGGACCCGGAAGGCATCGGAGGCGGCCATCATGGCGCCGGAACGCACCACGGCCGTGCCGAGATCGTGGGTGGAGGAGACGTGAAGGCCGAGGGCGACATCGGGCTTGGGGCCCTCGAGGACGCCGTCGGCGATCATAGCGAGGGCGCCGCCAAGGCCTTCCTCAGCTGGCTGAAACATGAGCTTCACCGTGCCCGGTAAGCTGTCGCGGTGCCTGGCGAGGATGGTCGCGACCCCGATCCCGACGGCGACGTGCGCGTCATGGCCGCAGGCGTGCATCACGCCGGGCGTCTGGGAGCGGTAGGGAACCTCGTTCTCCTCCTGAATGGGCAGCGCGTCCATGTCGAAGCGGAGCAGCACCGTACGCTCCCCCGGCTGGCCGCCCTGGAGCAGGCCGACCACACCAGTCTTGCCGACGCCGCTCTGAACTTCGTAGCCGAGAGCGCCGAGCCGCTCAGCGACAATTCTGGCGGTGCGAACCTCCTGGAAGCCCAACTCAGGGTGCATGTGCAGGTCACGGCGGATGGCGACGAGCTCGTCGCGCAGGGCCTCGGCCTCGGCGAGGAAGGGTGCGGCCATGGGCGCTCCTTTACGGGGTCTCTGGCCGGGCGGCAACCTGGCCGCCCGTAAGGCTCCGATTTATTGGACTAGACAAGTATACACGATGGGGGGTGGGGTTTGGATCGCGAATGACGCGAAAGGGCGCGAAAAACGCGAAACGAAGGTTCGAACGTTCGAAAGGGAAGACGCGAAACGAAAGCGCGAAGACGCGGAACGAAGTGGCGCGAAGCGCTTAAGGGAGAAAGCGAAAACGCGAAAACGGTACAGTGGTACAATGCCGCGGATAGGCAACAAACCAGTGATCAACCAAGAGGACGATATGGCACGGGCGGCACGAGGGTCGCAAACAGTATCGGTTGAGCAGGAGGAGCAGCAGGTTGATATTGTGACGAGCGCGACGCGCCATGTGGCGCTGCTGGCGGCGATCATCGCCACTTGCGGAAGTCTCTTCTTCAGCGAGGTGCTCGGCTGGATCCCCTGCGAGCTCTGTTGGTTCCAGCGTATCCTGATGTACCCGCTCACCGTTATTCTGACGGTGGGTATCCTGCGGGACGATCGCGGGGTATATATCTACGGGCTGCCGCTCTCGCTCACCGGCATGGCGGTATCGCTCTACCACTACCTTGAGGTGCTGAAGGTGATCCCGCCCTCGCCCTGCTCGGGCGGCGTGCCCTGCAGCATCGACTACATCAACTTCACAGGCGCTCTGTCCTTTGTGAAGATTCCCTTCCTCGCCCTCGTAGCCTTCACGATCATCAGCGTGATGCTGGGCAACTACGCCGTCGCAGGCGCGCCGGCCACGCCTGCCAGCCGCCGCCGGATGAGCACCATCGCCGCGATCGCGATCCTCGTGACGACGATCGTGGTGTTTGTGGTGCTCGGGCTCGTGATCTAAGCAGGGCGGCGATCCCGCTAGAGCAGCCTGCCGATGCGGAACGGGGCGATGGGATGGGTTGTCGCGCCGTGCTCGGCCAAGTCGGCCATGATCTCTCCGACCACGCTGGCGAACTTAAAGCCGTGACCTGAGCAGGGCGAGCAGATCAGCACCTGGGGGTGGGCCGGGTGGGCGTCGAGGATGAAATCCTCGTCGGGCGTGAGAGTGTACATGCATGTGGCGGTGGCGGTGAGCTCGCCCGCGGCCAGAGCGGGCATATGAAGGGCGAGCCAGCGGCGCATGGCCGCCACCTCATGCTCGTGCACCTGCCGGTCGATCGTCTCGGGCGTGGTGAGCGGGCCGTGGTTGTGGAAGGCAACTTTGACGCCTGCAGGCGCCCCCTCGAGCGCAGGGAAGCCGTACACCGAACTCCCGTCGCCCGGCTGCCAGATGTAGATCGGGCAGCGCCCGGGAGCGAAAAGCTCCGGGGTGGCGGTCGGCCTGAACCAGTAGAGGACGTTTCGCTGCACCGTGAGGGGCAGGTTAAGGTCGTGAAGCAGGGCGGGTGCGTAGGCGCCGGCGGCGATCACCAGCCGCTCGGCCTCGTAGCTGCCGCGGGCGGTGGTGACGCGAACGGCGTCGCCTGAGGGCGCGGCCTCCCAACTGATAACCGGCTCGTCGAAGTGGAGTTCGGCCCCGGCCGCGGCCGCGCCGCGGAGATGGGCGGCGATAGCGGCCTCGGGGTGAACGATGCCGCCCACCTCCTCGTAGAGACCAACTGTATCGTCGGATACGTGGAATTGGGGGAAGCGACGGCGGATCGCGGCGGCGTCGAGGATCTCGTGGGCGAGGTTATGCTCGCGAGCACTACGGGCGGCGCCGCTCACCAGATCGCTCTCGCCGGCGCCCAGCATGATCCCGCCGGTGATCGTGATCACCGGCTCGCTCGCCTCGTTCTGCAAGGCGAACCAGAGCTCATAGGCGCGGCGCAACAGCGGCACGTAGGCAGGATCCTCGAAATAGGCCAGGCGGATGATCCGCGACTGTCCGTGGCTCGAGCCCAGGGTATGGGGCGAGGTGAAGCGCTCGAGGCCGAGGACGCTTCTGCCGCGCCTGGCGAGGTGGTAGCCGACGGCGCTGCCCATCGCGCCGAGGCCGAGGATGATCGTATGGTAGGTCCGGCTCATCGCAAGTCCGCCTCGGCCAGCTTCAAAATGCTGTAGCCATGCCGCTCTCCGTCCGAGAGCGCCAGGAGGCTATGGCGCACGGCTGGGGTTAGAAGAAGCGTGGGGGCTGTCGTTGGCATAGACGACACCACACTCGGCGCATACCTCGAATCGATCCGTGTTAGAAGAAGCGTGGGGGCTGTCGTTGGCATAGACGGTATCATATCCGCAGCGGATATAGCGGTCAAGAACGATGAGGTGTGGCGGGGCGTGAGCAAAGCAGGGGCGCAGGCGCCCTGCCGTTGGCGCCTGTGACGCCGTCTCTTGCGGGGCTGCTGCCCCGCGACCCACTTGTTTTGTCAGGAGGCGGACGCACGCCCCCCACACCCCCTGCGCCGGGGACCTCGCCCCAGGATCCCCAAGTCCGACGGCCTTCCCAAGCGAGACGCCCGGCAGCGCATGCCCCTCGGCGCCGAGAGCGGGTAATACCCGTTATGCCGCCGCGCTGGTGCAGCAACTCCCCGACATCGGCGCTGGCGGCCAGCGCCCCGCAGGCAGCGTGTCGCAGACACCAAGCCCCGCGCGGGGCGCCAGCGCCCGCCGTGACGCTCGCACGAGTGTTGCCCAGCTCGCTTGCGCTATGCGGAGCGCAGCGCGCCAGCAGCCTGGCCGGGCGCCGATGGCTCATCCATCAGGATGCGCCCGAGGTTCTCCGGCGCGAAGAACTCGGCGATCGATACGGTGCCGGCGATCAGCCCGAAGAAGCGGTCGGTCTGCTCCGGGCTGTGGCGCAGGGCCGCGAAGAGCTGCTGCATCTCCGGGGCGGGCGGCTGCAGCGCGGCGAGCTGGTGGGTGAACTCGTAGAGCGGCATCGCCGCGGCGTTGCGCTGCTGCTCATAGTCGGCCAGGGCCGCCTCCAGCGGCTGCCGATCGCTCAGGCCAGCGTCGATCGCCGCGCTGAGCAGCGCCGCATCGCGGAAGGCGTCGGTGATGCCCTGGGCGGTGATCGGATCTTTGTGGTAGCCGGCGTCGCCCACCAGCGCCCAACCGGGGCCATAGGGCTTGCGGAAGAAGAAGGGCAGGTCGCCACTCCCGTAGAACGGCTCGACCCGTCTGCCGCCGCGCACCCGCTCGCCCAGACCGGGCACGCCCTCCAGAGCGCGCATGAAGTGACCCTCGACATCGGCGCGCACCTGGGGGAAAGCCGCCCGCGGCCAGAAGACGGTGATGCTCGTCTGCTCGTGGTTGGTCGGGCCGAGGACGATCATCTGGCCCGGGCGCGGATACAGCTCGGCCCCAGCTAGGGAGAGGTCGCTCCAGTAGGAGTAGTAGGCGCAGGTTTGCGCCGGCCGCGCCTCGTAGATGGGCGCTTGGACGCTGCGAGCCACGAACGAGCGCTGCCCGTCTGCGCCGATCACCAGCGGCGCTCGCTCGGTTACGATCGGCCCGCCCGCCGCGCGGCCGCGGATGCCCGTCACGCGCTCGCCGTCGAAGAGCAGCTCCGTGACGGTGAACTGCTCGCGAAGCTCCACGCCGGCCCGTAGCGCAGCCTCGACCAAGATGGTGTCGAGGATGTAGCGGCGCGGGGCGTAGCCGAAGACGGCCTCGCCCGCGGGAGGCGCCAGGCCCTCGAGGGTGAAGGGGCCAAGGTCGAAGCGCATGCGGCGAAACGGCGGGCAGTTGGAGGCCACTACCTGATCGTGGAGGCCCCACTGCTTCAGGTAGGCCATCCCCGGCTGGTGGATGTAGTGGGTCGACAGGGTGTCGCTCGGGAAGCGACCCCGATCCAGCAGCAAGACGCGGTAGCCCTTGCGGGCCAGTAGCATAGCGGTCGGCGCGCCCGCAACACGGGCGCCCACCACGATCACGTCGTACATCGTAGCTCCCTTTCTGTCGGTTCCTCGTACAGCTTTCTCAAGTGCGCTGCTGGTTGGGACGACCGACGACAGACGACCGACGACTGCCCGCAGCCTGCCCGACGGTGGTTTGTCGTCCATGGTCGGTCGCTACCCAACTCCCAACCCACTTCCGAGCTGCACAACTAGAGCGCCGGTGGCGCCCCAAGCGGGACGCGCACACGTCGCGTCCAGAAAGGTAGCGAGGGACGGTCGACAAACGATCGACAGCTTCAGCCCCTCGATCGCGCCGAGTCACGGGGCGCGCCTACTCGCCGCCCAAGCCAGCGCCTCGGTTGCGCTCCAGAACTACGCCGCCAGCAGAGGGCCGCCGCGGGCTGCCGCCAGCACCCCGGCTTGGTGTCTGCGAGAGGCTGCCTGCGGGCGTTGCCTCAGCCCCTACCACCTGCGCGGTGGGTAGTGGTGCGAGCGGGCTCCGCCCCTCGCGCTCCCCACCAAGGGGGCGGCTGCTCCAAAGCAGTACCACCTGCGCGGTGGGTAGTGGTGCGAGCGGGCTCCGCCCCTCGCGCTCCCCTCCAAGGGGGCGGCTGCTCCCTTGGAACCCCCGAAGCCGGCGCCCGCCTCAATCCGCATGCCATCGCTGCATGCCCCTCGGCGCCGAGAGCGGGAGTGGCAGTACCAGCGAGACGTCAGCGCCGCACCTGCTGCTGACAGCCGGAGGTTTTCGACAAGCGGCTCGCCTGCGCGCTGGATAGCATCCCGCCGCAGCGCGATCTGGCACTGGTTGTGGGGCAGGCGCGGCACATCACGTACGGCCTCGATGGGGCGCCCTTACAGGACCATGCCGTGAGAAATTCGGGAGGTATAGCCGAAGCATTTGCCCCGGACAGCGCCTGTACCATACGCACGACTTGGGGCGAATGCTTCGGCCCTACAGGCTACCGAGAGATCGCTGCGGTTCCAGAAGTTTAACAACTTATCGCTTGACAAACTGAGAATATTTCGATATATTACGCCCGGTCATTAGCAAATACTAACATCCTCGCGATACGCTTCGTTGCGACCACGCTGGTCGAGCTGGCGCGTCTAACGTACTCCTACGCGCGGCCTTGCTATGCTGTAAATCGGGAGGGGAGGCATTTTGACCACCACACTCGCTCTATCCGGCTCCCCGCTGGCCGTCACGCTCGACCGGGTCGGGGCGCTCTCCGAGGGGCTGACGGCGGAGCTTGGCCCTCTGGATGCCGGCTGGCTTCCAGCCGCGGCGCTGCTCGACCCGGACTCGCCTGAGCTGGCCGAGGCCCTGGCGCAGAGCGTGGCTCGCTACCCCGGCGCCGAGCCGCGAGTGTCAGGCGCATTCTTCATAAACACGTACGCCTGGTACATGCCGGCGGTGGCCATCGCGGCCTATCTGGCGGCGGGGCGCGTGCCCGACCTGACGCCTGAGAACGTCGCCCTGCGCTATCAGACCTACACCTGGCACTATGGCGACGAGAGCGGCGAGAGCGAGCGGATCGACGTGCGCTTCCTGAGCGGCCGCTTCGCCACGCTGCCCAATGATCCCGCCGCCGACCACCCCGACGCTCTGATCCTGCCGGACGCCGAGGCCCTACGCGACTGGCTGCGCACGGGGCTCGAAGCCCACCTCGCGCCGCTGATCGAGGCGGTGACGGCGCGGACCCACTTGGGCCGGCGGGCGCAGTGGACCCTGGCCGCCGACGACATCGCCGCGCTGTTCCTCCACATCGGCAAGCAGCTCGGCGACGAGACTCGCGGGCGGGCCGAAGGGCTGGCACTCATCAAGGCCGCCGCCTCGCCGCTGTGCAACCCCAACACCAGCTATGTGACTGTGGAGGCCGGCGGCTGCTGTGAGAGCTTCCTCGCCCGCGGCGGCTGCTGCCTCTACTACCGCCTGCACCCAGGCGAGAATTGCACCACCTGCGTGCTCCGCCCAGCCGCCGAGCGCGATCAACTCCTGCGCGATTATCTGGCCCGCAAGCAGAGCATCGAGGTGCCCGCGTGATGCGCCATCCCCTTGTCGTCTGGCCCGGCGACGGCCTGACCGAGCCGTCATATCCGGAGGAGATCTGATGGCGGCCTCTGCACGCGCTACCCGTGCGGCCCTGCGGATGCGCCGGTCGTGGCCGGCCCTACTGCGCGGTCTGCTCGCCCTCGCCGGCCTGCTAGTGCTGGCGCTGATGAGTAGCATCGCCTTCGGCGCCGCCGACGTTGACCTGACGGATGTCTGGGCCGCGCTCTTCACCTTCGACCCGAACTCGACCGAGCACCTGATCATCCGCACCCTGCGGGCGCCCCGCGCCGGCATGGCCGCCCTCGTCGGCGCCGCGCTCGGCGTGGCCGGCGCCATCATGCAGGGGTTGACCCGCAACCCCCTGGCCGACCCCGGCATCCTCGGCATCGAGACCGGCGCGGCGCTCAGCGTGGTTGCCGCCGTCTTCTTCCTCGGCATCGACTCGCTCTATCTGTACGCGTTGTTCGCCTTTGGCGGCGCGGCACTGACGGCCATCGCTGTCTATGCTCTGGGCTCGCTCGGCCGCGGCGGCCCCACCCCGATGAAACTGACCGTCGCGGGCGCCGCCATCACCGCGCTGCTCTCCTCGATCACCACCGGCATCCTCATCCTCAACCAGCGCACGCTGCTCGAGGTGCGCTTCTGGCTGGCCGGCTCGGTGGCGGGGCGCGACCTCGGGCTGCTGCTGCAGGCCGCGCCGTATCTGCTCGCCGGGCTCGCCCTCGCCCTGGCGCTGGGCCGGCAGATCACCACGATCGCCCTGGGCGACGACGTGGCGAAGGGCCTCGGCCAGCGCACCGGCTGGGGCAAGGGGCTGGCCGCTACGGCGACCATCCTGCTAGCCGGCGGGGCGGTATCGGTGGCCGGCCCGGTCGGCTTCGTCGGGCTGGTCATTCCTCATGTGGCGCGCTTCCTGGCGGGTCAGGACTATCGCTGGATCTTGCCCTACGCGGCCTTGGTGGGGGCGAGCTTCCTCCTCCTCGCCGATCTGGCCGCCCGGCTCGTACTCCGGCCGATCGAGCTGCCGCTCGGCGTGATGACCGCGCTGATCGGCGGGCCCTTCTTCATCTATCTCGTCCGCTGGAGGGTCGCACGATGAGCGGAGGCTCCCCCTGGATCGCCCTGCGCACACGGCGGCTCTCCCTCCGCGTGAATAGGCGCGTGCCCCCGGTGCTGGCCCTGGCCCTGCTCGCCACACTGGCCGTCATGATCGTCAATATCGGCGTGGGCGAGTACCCCGTGCCGCCGCTCGATGTAGTGCGCACCGTGCTCGGGCTGCCGACCGGCAACGAGGACTATTCGTTTATTGTCAACACGCTGCGCCTGCCGCGCATGCTGGTGGCCGCCCTGGTGGGGATGGCGCTCGGCGTCGCCGGGGCGATCATGCAGGGGCTGACCCGCAACCCGCTGGCGGACCCTGGTATCCTCGGCATCAGCGCGGGCGCCGGGCTGGTTGCTGTGACCTTGCTCGTCGTCGTCAAGAGCGTGCCAGCCAGTGTGATCCCGCTCGCAGCCTTCGCCGGTGCGGCTGGGGTAGCCGCCCTGATCTACCTGCTGGCCTGGCGCGGCGGCGACTCGCCCCTGCGGCTCATCCTGGTCGGTATCGGCCTCGGCGCGGTCTGTAGCGCGCTGACCACTTTGATGACCACGTTCGGCAACGTCAACGACGTGCAGCGGGCGTTGATCTGGCTCACCGGCAGCGTCTACGGCCGCTCCTGGGGCGAGTTTTGGGCGTTGTTGCCCTGGGTGGCGCTGTTCGTGCCGCTGGCCTGCCTGCTCGCCCGCGATCTCAACGCCCTGAACCTCGGCGAGGATGTGGCCCGCGGCTTGGGCAGCCCGGTGGCGAGGCGCCGCGGTCTGCTGCTGCTCAGCGCCGTGGCCCTGGCCGCGAGCAGCGTGGCGGCAGCCGGGACGATCGGCTTCGTTGGCCTGATCGCCCCCCACATCGGCCGGCGCCTCGTCGGCCCGGACCACAGCGGGCTGCTGCCGACCGCCGGAGTGCTCGGTGCCCTGATCGTCGTCGCCGCCGACCTCGTTGGCCGCACTCTCTTCGCCCCCATCGAGCTGCCAGCGGGGCTGATCACCGCCGCCATCGGTGCCCCCTTCTTTATCGGCCTCCTCTGGGGCCAGCGGAAAGGCTAAGATGAGTACCCTGCATACCGAGAGGCTCACCCTGGCCTACGACCAGGCAGCAATCATCGCCGGCATGGATATGCACATCCCAAGCGGCCAGATCACGGCGCTGGTCGGGCCGAACGGCTGCGGCAAGAGTACGCTGCTGCGCGGCCTCGCTCGCCTGCTCGCCCCGAAGGGCGGCGCGGCCTTCCTCGACGGCAAGGCCATCCACCAAATGCCCACCCGCCAGCTGGCCAAGCAGCTCGGCATTCTGCCCCAGAGCCCGACCGCTCCGGAGGGGCTCACTGTGCGTGAGCTGGTCGCCCAGGGGCGCTACCCGCACCAATCCTGGTTCCAGCAGTGGGCCGCCGACGATGAGGCCGCCGTGAACAAGGCGCTGGCCTTAACCAATATGGCCGATCTGGCCGAGCGACCGGTGGATGCGCTCTCCGGCGGGCAGCGGCAGCGGGCCTGGATCGCCATGACCCTGGCCCAGGAGACGAAGGTCATCCTGCTCGACGAGCCGACCACCTATCTGGACCTATCGCACCGATCGAGGTTCTGCAGCTGCTGGAGCGGCTCAACCGCGATGAGGGGCGCACGATCGTGATGGTGGTCCACGATCTGAATCACGCTACACGCCACGCCCACTATGTTGTCGCGCTGAAGGCCGGGGCGGTGGCTGCCGCCGGCCGGCCCGCCGATGTGGTCACGCCAGCCCTGCTGCGCACGGTGTTCGGCGTAGAGGGCGCGGTCGTGCCCGACCCACGGACGGGCGTTCCGCTCTGCGTGGCCTACGGCCTGGCTGAGTCGGGCGGGGAGAGCAATGGGCGAGAGTCCGTGGCCAGACAGATGGCCTCCGGGCTGCTCGTGACCTAGCCCACTCAGGCCCGGGCAATAACGTTTTGTGCAAGCGCCGGCGATGAATCGGACAGAGCCGCGCCGGTGCGTGATCCCCTGAGGAGCTTTCACAAATGGTACAACGACTATCGATCCTGCTCGCCGCCCTCGTCCTCCTCGCCGCCTGTGGCGGGCAGCCCGCCGCGGTGGCGCCGACGAGCGCCCCGGCCGCCGACCCCGCTCCCGCGCAGGCAGCCTCCGACGCCGCGCCCTTCCCTGTGACGATCGAGCACAAGTACGGCAGCACCGAGATCACCGCCCCGCCCACGCGGATCGTCACGGTCGGGCTGACGGAGCAAGATGCCCTGCTGGCCCTCGGGATCACCCCGGTGGGCACCACCGAGTGGTTCGGCGAGCACCCCGGCGCCATCTGGCCCTGGGCCCAGGAGAAGCTCACCGGGGAGACGCCAACCGTGGTGGGTAACGGCGAAGGGCCGAACATGGAGGCGATCGCCGCGCTCAACCCCGACCTGATCCTGGCGCTCTACTCCGGGATCACAAAGGAGCAGTACGACCTGCTCTCCCAGATCGCGCCCACGGTGGCCCAGCCCGACGGCTACGTTGACTACGGCATACCCTGGCAGGAGTTGACCCGGACGGTCGGAAAGGCTGTGGGCAAGGCCGCCGAGGCCGAGGCTCTGGTAAGCGAGGTCGAGGCCAATTTCGCCCAAGTGCGGGAGGAGCACCCTGAGTTCAGCGGCGCGACCGCGCTAGTGGCTACGCCATACGAGGGAATCTGGATCTACGGCCCCGAGGATGTTCGCGGCCGGCTGCTGACCCAGCTGGGCTTCGCGCTGCCCGAGGAGCTGGCTGAGCTCACCGGCGGGGAGTTCGGCGGCAACCTGAGCATGGAGCGAGCCGACCTGCTGGACGTCGATGTGATCATCTGGCTCGACCCCGAGGATGCCGAGGGCCCGCTGGGCGGCCCGATCTACAGCAGCCTGCCGGTGCACACTGAGGGGCGCGAGGTGTTCCTTGACAGCTACAACAGTGCGTTGGGCGGGGCAACCTCGTTCGTGAGCGTGCTCAGCCTGCCCTACCTGCTCGATGGGCTGGTGCCGCGGCTTGCGGCGGCCATTGACGGCGACCCGGCCACCACGGTCGAACCATAGATCCGGCATAACACTCGAGCGCCCCACGAGCAGTGCCGCCCGCAGATAAATGTGGGCGGCACGCCGATAGGGGCGCTCTTTCTGCGCCTTGCGTCTGCCAGGCGAAGCCAGAGAGCTGATCATTGGCCGAGCTAAAACCGGCGCCGCTGCCGTCAGCGCGCCAATGCGGGTGCGCATCGCCCTCAATCCAGGGTACTATGTGGTGTGCGGGTTCCCTGGCTTGTTGAGAGGGCGCTCATCATGCAGCTCGTGTTCAGTGGCGAACTCTGGTACTGGAAAGGTCCGGCGCCCCACTATTTTGTGCCGGTTCCCGAGGAGCAGTCGCGGGCCATTCACGCCATCTCCGCGCTCGTGACATATGGCTGGGGCGTGATCCCGGCGCAGGTGCGCGTCGGCAACACCACGTGGACGACCTCCCTGATCCCGAAGGATGGGCGCTACCTCGTACCCATCAGGGCGAATGTCCGCAAAGCGGAACAGCTTGAGGAAGGCGCTACGGTGACGGTCCACCTCGACGTGGGAGGCGCCTAAGCGGCGCGTAACCGTCCCGCGGCCCCCAAGCCACCCCCCAAGCTTCAAGCTTGGGGGGTGGCTTGGGTGGATGCCAATCTTCATCTTCAAGACCGGCGCCCCCAACTGCCACCCTCCAAGCTTCGAGCTTGGAGGGTGGCTTGGGTAGACGCCGCCCTCAACTGCCACCCCCAAGCTTCAAGCTTAGGGGATGGCTTGGGTGGATGCCGTTCTCGAGCTTGGCACTCATCGTGCAAGTGCGAAGGCATGGGCAATCACCCCGCCGGTTGGCTCAGCTAGCTCCACGAGTAGAAACGGCGCGTTTGCCGTTCGTCACGGGCCGACACAAGTACCCTTGCAGGAGATCCCTGAGAAGGGATTGATGATGCGACAGCAGTTTGCGGCCTGGCAAGCCAGGCTGACATCTCGAGGGCGGGCGACGTGGCGCGGCAGCTTCTGGCTGCTCTGGGAGCGCCCTCTCACAGCGGGGCTGCTCACGGCGATCCTCTACTTCGCCTTTGCCGTCAACAACGATCAGCCGCGCTGGTGGCTCTCACAGACGCCCTATTTCAACTATCTCGCCGACGCGTTCCTCCACGGCTCGCTCGAGCTGCTCGAGAACCGGCCCCCTGTTTCGGCGGACTTAGTGGTCTTTAACGGCTCCTACTTCCTCTACTGGCCGCCGTTCCCCGCGCTTGTGATGCTCCCGTTCGTCGCGCTGTTCGGCCC